>JAAVFY010000006.1 GCA_014800515.1 Bacteroidales bacterium | reverse complement strand
CACTGACTATCCGGGCGGTGTCTTTGTTGGTAGAGGCGCAAGATGATTGAATCGGTGCGTGTGTCTAAACCCCTTTGTGTCCGGGAACGTTTATCATACAGAGACATCCCTGAGATATCCGAAATAATCGGGCCTTCCGGGATGAGTAATTATGAAATAAAAAAATGATATATTATGGAAGAAGAAAAAACACCCGGACTTGAGACGGCTCACAGAGCCGGATTCGTCAACATAGTTGGAAATCCTAATGTGGGTAAGTCAACATTAATGAACGACCTTGTAGGAGAACGCATATCCATCATCACCTCCAAGGCCCAGACCACACGCCACAGAATCATGGGTATTGTCAACACACCCGAATATCAGATAGTATACTCCGACACACCCGGTGTGCTGAAGCCTATGTACCGGCTTCAGGAGTCGATGCTCGGCTTCTCCGAGGGCGCACTTACGGATGCTGATATACTGGTTTATGTCACCGATGTGGTGGAAGATCCGGAGAAGAATAAGGAATATCTTGACAGGGTGGCTGCCGAGAAGATTCCGGTATTACTGGTGATCAATAAAGTAGACTTGCTTAAGGATAATGCTCAGCTTGATGAGCTTGTGCAGCAGTGGCGTAAGCGACTTCCCGCGGCCGAGATTTTTCCGATCAGCGCGAAAGAACACTTTAATGTCGACAACCTGAAAGCCCGTATCGTGGAGTTGCTTCCGGAGAATCCTCCCTACTTTGGCAAGGATGCGCTGACAGACAAGCCTGCGCGTTTCTTTGTGACCGAGATAATCCGTGAGAAACTGTTGCTGAATTATGATAAGGAGATTCCCTACAGCACCGAGGTGTTGGTAGAGAAATTCGAGGAGAAAGAAAACTCCATTCATATCATGAGTGTGATATATGTGGAGCGCGACTCTCAGAAGGGAATCATCATCGGCAAGGGAGGCGAGAAGATCAAGAAGGTAGGTATGGAGGCACGCGCCGACATAGAGAAATTCTTTGGCAAGAAGGTATTTCTGGAGATGTTTGTCAAAGTGGAGAAAGACTGGCGAAACCGCGACAAGAAGCTCCGTGAATTCGGATACCTGGAATAATAGGAGCAAATTACGAACCGGAATGTCCCGCAAAGGGGGCATATAGAAAAAACAATATAGAAAAAGCAATGAGCAAGCTGATTGCAATAGTAGGCAGACCGAATGTAGGGAAGAGCACACTGTTCAACCGCCTGACACAGACGCGTTCTGCCATAGTGGACGACACTGCCGGCACGACTCGCGACCGTCAGTATGGAAAGGTGGATTGGAACGGCCAGGAATTTTCGATAGTAGACACCGGAGGCTGGGTAGTGAATTCCGATGATGTCTTCGAGGAGGAGATTAATAAGCAGGTGGCGATCGCCATAGAGGAGGCGGATGTGATCCTCTTTGTGGTAGACGCATCTGTGGGAGTGACTGATCTCGATGACAAGGTGGCTGCAATACTCCGTCGTTCAAAGAAGCCTGTGATTCTTGTAGCCAACAAGGATGACAAGAGCGACGCACGCTTCAATGTGCCCGAGTTTTATTCACTCGGATTGGGCGACCCCGTGGAGGTGTCAAGCGCCAACGGGAGCGGCACCGGCGATCTTCTTGATGAGATAGTGAAAGATATGCCCGAGCGCAACGACGAGGAGGAGACTGATGAGAATATCGCAAGATTCGCCATAGTGGGGCGTCCGAATGCGGGAAAATCATCACTCATCAACGCCTTTATCGGAGAGGAGCGTCATATTGTGACCGACATAGCCGGAACAACCCGCGACTCTATCTATCACCGATACAACAAATTCGGTTTTGACTTCTACCTTGTGGACACTGCCGGTATCCGCAAGAAGCAGAAAGTAAACGAGGATATAGAATATTATTCCGTGATAAGATCCATACGTGCTATCGAGGCCAGCGACGTATGTATCCTTATGATAGACGCCACGCGAGGCATCGAGGCACAGGATGCAAATATCTTCTCACTGATACAGAGAAACAAGAAAGGTCTTGTGGTGTGTGTCAACAAGTGGGATCTCGTGGAGGATCGTTCACTTGAGACTCAGAAGAGATTCGAGGCTGCCATACGCGAGCGTTTTGCCCCCTTCACCGACTTCCCTATACTCTTCACGTCGGCACTGACGAAGCAGAGAATCTACAAAGTGTTGGAGACAGCCATAGAAGTCTATGCCAATCGGCGCAGAGTGATACCGACATCGCAGCTCAACACCTATATGCTGGAGCAGATAGCGATCACTCCTCCGCCATCCAACAAGGGAAAATTTGTGAAGATAAAATACGTCACGATGCTCAAGGACGCGGTGATACCCACGTTTGTATTCTTCTGCAACCTTCCGCAATGGGTGAAAGAGCCGTATCGACGATTCCTCGAAAATAAGATTCGTGAGAAGTGGGATTTCCATGGCACTCCGATTTCCGTCTTTATGCGTGAGAAATAATCGGAGCCAGACATGAATACCGGAAAGTAAGAAAAGTATAGTGACCTTTTCCTGCAACGTTGCAGAATAGGGTCACTATATTAGTTATTATGTTAATTTTGCAATGTCGCGGATTAGTCCCGAGGTCTGCGACAAAAAGGAGCATAGCGACTTCAAAGAACCATCGGGAAAATAACCACATAATATTATACACATAACATTATACTTACAGCACATGTCTCAACAATCAAAGTATCAAGGTTTGACTGAGGTGCAGGTGGCGGAGAGCCGCCGGAAGCATGGATCCAACGTCATGACCCCTCCGGAGAAGGATCCGCTCTGGAAGCAGTTTCTTGAAAAATTCTCAGACCCCCTGATCATTATCCTGATGATAGCCGGAGTGCTCTCAGTGGGAATATCCTGTTATGAATACTGGGGACTTGGAGAAGGCGCAGGTGTCTTTTTCGAACCTATCGGCATATTCATAGCGATTCTGCTGGCCACAGGACTCGCTTTCTGGTTTGAGCTAAAGGCCGACAGAGAGTTTGCGCTGCTGAATCAGGTGAATGATGATGAGCCGGTGCAGGTGATACGCGATGGCAAGGCGACACAGGTGGCACGCAAAGATATTGTTGTCGGCGACATCGTGTTGCTCAACAGTGGAGAAGAAATACCCGCTGATGGCCATCTCCTCGAATCCGTGTCGATGAGTGTCGATGAATCCACACTCACCGGAGAACCTCTCTGTGCCAAAACCACGGTGAAAGCCGATTTCGATCCTGATGCCACCTTCCCTTCCGATCAGGTGATGAAAGGAACTAAGGTGATGGAAGGCCACGGCGTGATGGAGGTGACGGCTGTAGGTGATGCCACAGAGAGTGGAAAAGTGTTTGAGGCGGCCCAGATAGACAATAGTGTCAAGACTCCCCTCAATATCCAGCTTGACGGACTTGGAGACCTTATAACGAAGATTTCGTATGTGATAGCTGGTCTGATTGTGGTTGGACGCGTGATAATCTATTTTTCAGGGAATGAATTTGAGTTTGTAAGATTCACAGCCTATCTGCTTCAGACTCTTATGATTGCGGTGACGTTGGTGGTAGTGGCAGTGCCCGAGGGACTTCCCATGGCAGTGACGCTTGCCCTTGCCTACTCCATGCGCAGAATGCTCCGCACCAACAATCTTGTCAGGAAGATGCATGCGTGTGAGACGATGGGCGCCACGACCGTGATATGTACGGATAAGACCGGCACTCTGACCGAAAATCAGATGCGGGTGGATCAGACCTCCTTCTACGGCCTTAAGGATCAGCGTCTGGCTGCCGATGTTCTTTCAGACTTAGTGGCCGAGGGAATAGCCGCCAACTCGACAGCTCAGCTTGATCTTGAGAATCCCGAACGTCCTACAGTGCTTGGTAATCCCACAGAAGGAGCTTTGCTTCTTTGGCTGCGTTCGCAAGGTAAAGATTATCGGGAGCTTAAGAACCGTATAGAGCGTCTTGGGGAGATCCCCTTCTCCACGGAGAGAAAATACATGGCTTCAGTTGTCAGGAACGCTGATGGCCGGAAGATGCTCTACGTCAAAGGAGCTCCGGAGATTGTATTTGGATTGTGCGTACGCTATCCGGAAGGAGTCACCAAAGAGAGTGTGGATGCTCAGCTGCTGGTATACCAGAGTCAGGCGATGCGCACATTAGGCTTTGCCTATCAGGAACTTGCCGATGATGAGGAAGGTATCACCGATGGCAAACTTGATGCTAAACGACTTGAATTCCTCGGCATAGTGGCCATTGCCGACCCGGTGCGTCCCGATGTGCCGGCGGCAGTCGGAGAAGTACTGGATGCCGGCATACAGGTGAAGATTGTGACCGGCGACACACCGGCGACAGCAAGGGAAATAGGAAGGCAGATCGGACTTTGGAAAGAGGGCGATAGCGATGAGAGCATCATCACCGGCACCGAGTTCGCCGCACTCACAGACGCAGAGCTTGACAAGCGGGTAGAGTCGCTCAAGATTATCTCCAGAGCGCGTCCTATGGATAAGAAACGACTTGTAGAGGCACTGCAGCGCAATGGTGAGGTAGTGGCCGTGACCGGCGACGGCACCAATGACGCGCCGGCATTGAAGGCGGCCCATGTAGGTCTTTCGATGGGTGACGGCACTTCAGTGGCAAAAGAAGCCAGCGACATAACTATTGTCGACAACTCCTTCTCCTCAATAGGACGCGCCGTGATGTGGGGACGTTCCCTCTATCAGAATATCCAGCGCTTCATCCTCTTCCAGATGACCGTCAATGTGGCAGCATGCCTCATTGTGTTGGCCGGTGCTTTTATGGGTACACAGTCACCCCTGACAGTGACACAGATGTTGTGGGTCAATCTTATCATGGACACTTTCGCAGCGATGGCTCTCGCCTCGCTGCCACCCTCGGCAGCCGTGATGCGCGAAAAGCCACGCAACCGTGAAGACTTCATCATCAATCGTCCCATGTGGGGCAGTATAGTCGGCGTAGGCGGCATATTCTTCCTCCTCTTGTTCGGACTTCTATGGGTGTTTGAACACGCTGACGTTAACTCACTCACCGATCTGTGTCATCTCCGGTGGGGAGGAGAAAAAGGACTCACCCCCTACGAGCTGAGCCTCTTCTTCACCATCTTTGTGTTCCTGCAGTTCTGGAATATGTTTAACGCCCGTGCTTTTGAGACAGGACGTTCGGCATTCCATTTTAAAGAATGCGGAGGCTTCCTGATGATCGCAGCTGCCATCTTCATCGGTCAGATAGCCATCGTGAGTGTAGGCGGCCCCTTCTTTAACGTCACCCCGCTCCACGTGGCCGACTGGATTATAATCATTGTCTCCACGTCACTTGTGCTCTGGATAGGAGAACTCTTAAGAGCTTTTAAGAAAAACTGATATCAGAATAAATAGACGAATAATTACCCTTTTTGGCGTGGTGTGCGGATGAACTATTTGCACACCTCGGCCTAAAAGGGTAATTTTGCATTTCATAGCGGGCGCAAGAGAGATGCGATGTCTCTTTTTAGAATTGCCGGCCTTAGACGGGGTAAAGACAGTCGGACGACCGAGAAAGTCTTTATAAGACTCGCCTATTCAATAAAAAAATGCGAACGATGAAAATAAATCCGCTGCACAAGGCATTTTCATGGTATTTCTCAAAGAGGGCGCTCCCATACTGGAGCATCCTGCTTATGGATTGCATTCTGGTGATATTGTCCGGACTGTTAGCATTTGCGATCAATCATGGAGTCTCGGAGACGACGGAAGTATTCTATCCGCTATTGGGCACGCTGTGTCTCTATCTTGTGGGATACGTACTTGGATTCCGTCTGTTTCACACCTATTCAGGCGTGATTCGCTATTCCTCCTTCGTCGATCTGCAGCGGGTGGGTCTGGCAGTACTTGTAGGCACAGTCGTTGTGGTTGTTCTGCAATTCATCTTTGCGTTGCATCATCATCTGGCCGGCTTGTGGTTGTCAGACATAATACTCTCGGCGATATTATCCGTCACCCTCATGTGGGCGATGCGAATATGGGTGAAAAGAGTATATGACACTATGGCCAGCAGTCTGAAGACAACAAAAGCCTTCATTTACGGTGCCATGTCAGGAGGAGTGTCGCTTGCCCGGAGCATTTCCCAGCCCGATTCTCCTTTCTCTCTTGCCGGCTTTGTGGCCGATGCCGACGAGCTGCGCAATCGCCAGCTGATGGGTGTGCCCATATATGATAACGACTCCACCCTGATAGACAATATGAAGCAGGCCGGAGCTACCGCTCTGCTTGTGTCGCCGTTGAAGAGCGATGACCTTCGCCATAACAACAAGATGCTCAACGACCTTATTTATAACGGTATCAATATCTACATGATGCCGAGAGCAATGAAGTGGGACGAAAAGACGGATCTGAGTCATTCGCAATTAAAGGAGGTCAAGATAGAGGATTTGTTGCCTCGCGAAGAGATAGAGGTGGATATGGAGGCTATCGGCACGATGCTCCGCGGAAAGAGAATCCTGGTGACCGGCGCAGCCGGCAGTATCGGTAGCGAGATTTCCCGTCAGATAGCGAGATTTAATCCTGAGGTGCTTGTGCTTGTGGATCAGGCGGAGACTCCGCTCCACGACGTACGCCTGATGATGGCCCGCGACTTCAAAGAGGTGAACGCCCCCACCATTGTGGCCGATATATGTGATAAAGGACGCATGGGGGATATATTCAGAATCTATAGGCCCGAATATGTGTTCCATGCCGCGGCCTACAAGCATGTGCCCATGATGGAGGATAATCCGATGGAGAGCGTGCGCAACAATGTGGAGGGAACGCGTATTATTGCCGACCTTGCAGTGGCTTCCGGCACTGACAAGTTTGTGATGGTGTCCACAGATAAGGCCGTCAATCCCACCAACGTCATGGGCTGCTCCAAGCGAATATGTGAAATCTATGTGCAGAGTCTTGATAAGGCGGTGAAGGAAGGAAGTGTGAAGGGAGACACCCGATTTGTCACCACACGTTTCGGCAATGTGCTCGGCTCCAACGGTTCGGTCATACCGCTCTTCAGAGAGCAGATAAAGAATGGCGGCCCTGTCACTGTGACACATCCCGACATTATCCGCTTCTTCATGCTTATCCCCGAGGCATGCAAGCTTGTGCTTGAGGCCGGAAGTATGGGCAATGGCGGAGAGATATATGTGTTTGACATGGGTAAGCCCGTACGTATCGCTGATCTTGCCAAGCGAATGATCATGCTCAGCGGAGCTGAAAATGTGGAGATCCGTTTCACCGGACTTCGTGACGGAGAAAAACTTTACGAGGAGGTGCTCAACGATCAGGAAATCACGTTGCCCACGTTCCACGAGAAGATAAAGATAGCTCGCGTGCGAGAATATGATTATTCGACTGTCAACGCCGATATTGATCGGCTTATGGAGTGNGCTTCCGCCTATGACGACATGCTGACAGTGAAGCAAATGAAAAAGATAGTGCCGGAGTTTATCAGCCAGCACTCCAAATATGAAGCTCTGGATTCGGAACGCAATCCCCACTGACTCATCCTCGCGATGAAGGGCGGCCGACAGATACTCATAAAAAGCNAGAATACCGCGCTGACTGCAATAATTTTGCAGTCAGCGCGGTTTCTTAAGAAATATTAAGGTAATCGGGAAGATTTAAAGGATGAAAAATTAGGAAATTGAACCATAGGATTGTAATTTTGCATCATAAAATAACCAAAGGAGCGGCAACTTCCAATGTGATTCACCCAAGATCACGACATGGGGCATCCCCTCCGAATACGATAAGGAACAATGGCAAAGAAATCAGACAAGAAGGTTGTCAGCAAAGTCCGCATAAGCGATATTGAAGAGAAGAAGAAAGCNTTGAGCGTGACCTTGGCACACCTTGAGAAAGACTTCGGAAGCGGAGCGATCATGCGCCTTGGCGATGACGCCGTGCAGGATGTTGAGGTGATCCCNACCGGGTCGATCGGCCTTGACTACGCACTTGGGGTAGGAGGGCTGCCCCGCGGTCGAGTGGTTGAGATATTCGGTCCGGAGTCATCGGGTAAGACCACACTCGCAATCCACGTTATAGCCGAAGCCCAGAAGCAGGGAGGTATTTGCGCCATCATAGATGCGGAACACGCCTTCGACCGCTTCTATGCCGAGAAGCTCGGAGTCGACGTCAACAACCTCTTCATCTCCCAGCCCGACAATGGAGAGCAGGCACTTGACATAGCCGAGCAACTGATCAACTCCGGAGCTATTGACGTGCTTGTGATTGACTCTGTAGCTGCCCTGACTCCGAAGGCCGAGATAGAGGGCGAGATGGGGGAGAAGAATGTCGGACTTCATGCACGCCTCATGTCGCAGGCCATGCGCAAACTGACCGGCACGATAGCCCGCACCCGCACTTGCTGTATTTTCATCAATCAGCTTCGTGAGAAAATCGGAGTGATGTTCGGCAATCCCGAGACCACTACCGGCGGCAACGCACTGAAGTTCTATAGCTCAGTGAGAATAGAGATTCGTCCTTCCACATTTCTCAAGAAAGGAGACGATGCAATTGGGCGTCACGCGAAAGTGAAGGTGGTGAAGAACAAAGTCGCGCCTCCGTTTGCCAAGTGTGAGTTTGATATAATGTTCGGCGAGGGTATCTCCCGTTCAGGAGAAATAGTGGACTATGGTGCGGAACTCGGAGTGATAAAGAAATCCGGCGCGTGGTTCTCCTACAACGGCAGCAAGCTCGGTCAGGGACGCGACCAGGTGAGGCTGATGCTTGACGACAATCCCGATCTTTCCGAAGAGCTCGCCGAGAAGATCAAGGAAGCCCTCAAGGCTCTTAAAGAAAAGAGCAAGGATGGAGTAGGGTCATTGTCACTCAAGCCCTCCAAATCCGCTTCCAAGAAAAGTAAGTCAGCTACGGCAGACGAAGAGATAGAGGANGTAGAAGAGGAATATGAAGACGACTCGATGGATGAGGAGCAGGATGATTTCTTCGGTGAAGAATTCGAGGTAGACGTAGACTAAAAAATATAGTGTTTCACAAATACATCACAGCGCCGGCGGTCAAGTTACGACCGTCGGCGCTGTTCATTCGGAAAGTAATTTTGTGGGATAGGGTCTAAGAAAAGGGGAAAATAAAAGACGGGATANTGACAAAAAATAAAAAAAAGATGGGATGGACTGAACAAAACAAGGGTGTCGTGGGTAATATAGATATAATCGGAACTTAAAGTTTCGATTAGCTGTAAACTATAGAAAATAATTAAAATCAGGCATTATGAAAAAAACATTAACGCTTTCGATCCTTGCTGTAGGATCGGTTTTATCAGCCTCAGCTCAGCAGGCGTTGGAGACTCCCAAATTTGGTGATAACTGGTCGCTTGGAATTAGAGGTGGTGTCACCACTCCTATGAATCACGGAGCATTCTTTGGAGATATGCGTCCTGTGATAGGTCTTCAGCTCAGTAAGAGAATCACACCGATATATAGGCTCGGTGTTGAGAGCGACTTCGCCATTAATACATCGACCGTCAGAGGTCCGCGCAGCAAGACAGCCTTTGATGATTCCTACGTAGGAGCATTCGGAGCAGTCAATCTCTTCAATCTTTTCGGAGGTTATCCCGGTGAGACCCGTCCGTTTGACATNGAGGCACAGCTCGGAGCCGGTTGGGGTCACAGATTTGAGACAGCCGTTAAGGACATCAACTATTTCGGCACCAAGGTAGGATTGAATTTCAACTTCAACGTAAGCGATAATGTGACAGTGGCAGTCAGTCCGTCAATCCTCTGGAATATGAGCGGAGCTCATGTAGATCAGAGCAGTGCGGCCTATAACATCAACCATGCCAACTTCAATCTGACAGCCGGAGTGGCCTACAATTTCGGAGGCAATGGCTTCAGAACCGTCCGTCCTTACAATCAAGCCGAGATCGACGGTCTCAACGATGAGATCAATGTTCTGCGCGGCACACTCGAGGCAAGAGATCTGGAGAATCTGTCACTCCAGAACACAATCAACGCCCTGAATGGTGAGATCAACGACCTCCGCAACCGTCCTGCCAAGGTGGTGACAGAGGTTAAGAATAACCTCGAATCCGTGCGCTATGTATTCTTCAAGATCGGATCTTCCGCCATCGGAGCCGACCAGCAGCCCAATGTTGAGATGATCGCTTCCTATCTGAACAACCATCCCGGAAGCAAGGTGGTCATCAAGGGTTACGCCTCCAAGGACGGTCCGGAAGAGCTCAATATCCGTCTTGCCAATCAGCGAGCTAACGCCGTGAAAGACGCTCTCATGAAGCGTTACAAGATTCCTGCATCGAGAATCCAGGCCGAAGGCAATGGTATCGGAGAGATGTTTGAGGAGGAATCCTGGAACCGCGTAGCGATCTGTATCCTCGAAGCCAAATAACAAAAGGCCGAGATAGCAGAAATGCCAAAGTTATTGAAAGATAAGGGGATATGACCCCCCCCATACGATAATAAAGCAGGAAGCATTAGTGCTCCCTGCTTTATTTTTTTGCTGTCTTAAGTAGCTAAGTAGCTAAGTAGCTAAGAAAAATTAAACGATATAATAACTCAGTAGCTTTGAAAGTATCATATCTTTATGCCATGGCGGAGATATTTCCGGATATGGGTAGGTTCATACAGTCTAATTTGGGAAAGGACGGGGGAAGACTACTCTCCCGAGATCGTTTTTGTGATGGTGATGAAGTCTTCTACACTGAGTCGTTCCGGGCGTAGAGCCATGAGCGGAGACTCAAGGATAGCGTTGCCGGGGGGTATTAGTCCTGCAAGCGAATTGCGGAGTGTCTTACGGCGCTGGCCGAAGGCAGTCTTCACCACGGTTTTAAATTTCTTTTCGTCCACACCGAGAGATGTGCGTGAGTTGCGTACGAGCCGGAGTACTCCGCTTTGCACTTTCGGAGGAGGGGAGAATACTGTGGGAGGGACTGTGAAGAGGTATTCGCAGTCATACCATGCCTGAAGAAGGACAGAGAGAATACCGTAGACCTTACCGCCCGGNGCGGCACAGATTCGTTCGGCCACTTCCTTCTGGAGCATGCCCGCCACTACCGGTATGCGATCCTTGTAGTCAAGTACTTTAAAGAATATCTGAGAAGAAATATTATAAGGATAATTGCCGATGAGAGCGAACTCACCGGGGAAGAGAGAGTTAAGATCCATCTTGAGGAAATCACCTTCCACCACCTTTAGCGATGGCATCGTGCGCCCAAGATATTCCACACTCTCAGAATCAATCTCCACGGCTACGACCTCGCGCCCCGATTCAACCAGAAAACGGGAGAGGACTCCCATACCGGGTCCAATCTCCAGTATTGGCAGGGCGGCATATTCTTTCTCCTTNCCTTCAAGGGCCGGGGCTGATATGGAGGCGGCTATTCTTTGAGCCACATCCAAGTCGGTGAGGAAATGTTGTCCCAGAGCCTTCTTCGCTCTGACTTGATTTGCCATAAGAATATGTATTAAAGATAAGAAGTTAAGTAGCTAAGTAGCTAAGAAAAATTAAACGATACAATAACTAAGTAGCTACTTACTCATAGAGAAACGGGTAAAGGAAGTTGAGGTAACCTCCTTTACCCGGATGAGTCTGATTTATCTAATTATAAAAAGAGTAATCAACCTTTGAACTTCTTGGAGATAGAAGAAGGAATAGCACCCTTATTGACCATGACGGAGATAGTCTTCTCGAGGAAGTAGGGCTCGGAGACGTAGAAGAAACCGTCGTAGATCTGATTGGTGTCCCAGGAGTTCTTCACTTTGTAGTAGCGGTTGCCTTCCTGGTCAGTGGCGTAGCCTACGATGACCATGCCGTGGTCGTCGGTGGTCTCCATATTGTCGAAAGCTTTCTGACGAGATTCCTGAGTGACGGTCTTCTCCTTTACAGGCCCCTTGATGTCGAACTGGGCGGCATCACGCTCCTTGTCGGAGAGTTTCACCCAGCGGGAGAGTTCAGTGCCCTCCATATCGGCGGCAGTCTTCTCGGCGGGGAGTACTGCATAACCGTTTGCCCATTTGAAACCACCCTCAGACACATCGGCAGCCCANCCTACAGTGTAGCCATTGTCGAGCGCGTTGTCAACCACGGCCTTGAGTTCTTCCATAGGCACGTTCTGACACTCAGACCAGAGCCAGTTGTCAGAGAGTTCAAGCGCACAAGGTTTATAGAAAGGATGATGAGTGTAAGAGGTGACATTTATGAAGTCATCAGCGTTCAGACCCATTTCCTTGGCAAACGACTCCGGAGTGTAGGTTTTGCCGTTGTAGGTGAACGATTCGGGCACAGGGCCGAAGTAGGCATCGAGGATACCGACGAATCCCGGCAGCCATGCTGTAGAGAGATGCTTGTTGCCATTGCGGAGAATGCCATCCAGATAGCCTTTCATTGCATCGGCCATTTCATAATGAGAGTGCTTGGCCTCGCCATAGTTAAGACCTGAATAAGCCTCCTCCGGCATCGCTCCATAATTCTCGAGAGCATAAAGCACATCGGCGAAAGAACCGCCCTGATCGAAATTGATCTTGCCCCCTGTGCGGATATACTTCTTGGCCTTGTCGATATAGCAGTTTCTCACTGTCCACATTTCAGCAAGGTCAAGTTCCGGACCGCCCTTACGGAGCACATCATCCTCCAACACACCAATGCCGGAGAAGCTCCAGCATGTGCCGCTTTTGTTCTGATCTTTGACTGGAGTATGCTTCACGATTTTCACGTCAGTGAAGGTGAACCCCGTTGAGTCAGGAGTGATGGGTTCATTGTCTTCACAGAGCGGAGCGGGCATTCCGTGAGCGAAGGCTCCGAGACCCGGTAGCAGCATAGAGGCAAGGAGGGAGGATTTGAGAAAGAAACTTTTCATGGAAGATTATTGTAATTTTAAAGAATCCTACTTATCAGTGTGTTCCCAGAGATATAGCCTGTCGGACAGACGCACCTTTTCCGGCACCGGCATTGCAAAGATATCGCCCTTGCCGACCTCTTTCACCGGTCCGGAGTTGAGCCGAAGTTCCTCGGCTTTGAAGATGAGAGCTCCGGTGGTAGGCCCGGTGACGATAACCTCGTCACCCACGGCGAGTCGGCCGCTTTCCATGCGGAACTCAGCCACTCCGAGACGTGAGAAATATCGTGTGGTCTTGGCTATATATCGTTTGACGCGGGTGGCTGAGGAGCCATATTTCTCACTCCACTCTCCGAGACGCTGTCCGAGATAATAACCATCCCAGAATCCACGGTTGAAAGTCTTGCGCAGACTCTCCTCCCACTCCGCGACACGTTCGCGGGTATAAGACCCGTCACACAAGGCTTCGAGAGCTTCGGAGTAGCATCTCACCGTCTCCGCCACATATTCCGGACCGCGGGCCCGACCTTCAATTTTGAAAACGGAGACACCCGCCTCCACCATTTTGTCGAGGAAATGGATTGTACGCAGATCCTTGGGAGACATGATATATTGGTTTTCGATGTCGAGTTCCTCGCCGGTCTCCCTGTCGCGCACGGTGTATGAGCGGCGGCATATCTGGTTGCAGGCACCACGGTTGGCACTTGAGTTCATTTCGTGCAGACTCATATAGCACTTTCCGCTTACGGCCATGCAGAGCGCGCCGTGGCAGAACATCTCCAGACGCACGAGTTCGCCGCGTGGGCCTCGGATATCCTCTCTGATGATGGCCTCATGAATCTCACGCACCTGATCAAGATTAAGTTCGCGGGCGAGCACCATGACGTCGGCCCATTGGGCGTAGAACCGCACAGCCTCGATATTCGTGATATTGACCTGAGTGGAGATATGTACTTCCACTCCTTGACTGACGGCATAAGAGATGACAGCGATATCCGAAGCAATGATAGCCGTGATATTGGCCTCGCGCGCGCGATCAACAATAGTGCGCATCAGCGTCATGTCGGAGTCATAGATGACGGTATTGACAGTGAGATAGGTCTTGACCCCTTTTGAGGCGCACAAGGCAGCGATCTCCGCCATATCATCGGCTGTGAAATTCGCGCTCGAGCGGGAGCGCATGTTGAGTCCCTCTATGCCGAAATAGATGGCATCGGTGCCGGCGGCCAAAGCCGCGGCGAGAGACTCACGGCTCCCGACAGGAGCCATTATTTCAAAATCTTTTCGATTCAAAATTACGTATGATTTTTTACATCTTGAAGTTGATGCAACTTCTATAACATTAAAGAAGCTCAGCCGCGGTCAGACCGATGAATGCCGGGACGCACCGCAAGATATATGGTGGCCGCACCAAATGTAAGGCTCTTCCAGATGCAGGAAGAGAATCCGGCCTCTTTCATGATATGAGTCATGGCCGAGCGTTGCGGAGCAGCCGCTATGCTTTCAGGCAGATATGAATAAGCTCTTGTGTCGCCGCTGATGATACGTCCGGCCAGAGGGATTAGAGTCCGGGTATAAATATCGTAGAGCGGACCGGTGAGCACACCGTCAGGACGCGACAGTTCGATGACGCAAAGCAGACCACCGGGCCTGAGCACCCGAAACATCTCGCGATAACCCTCTGAGAGACGCTCGAAGTTGCGCACACCATAGGCCACAGTCACAAGGTCGAAGCTCGCGTCTTTAAAAGGAAGCCGGAGGCAATCTGCCTGAAGGAAAGACAGTCGGGAGGCGGATGAGTCGGGGGCTGTCTCCAGTTTTTCCTCAGCCTTCTTCAGCATCTCAGAGGAGAGGTCGATACCCGTGATATGACATTCCGGCCAACGGGCGGCCATAGCGAAGGCCACATCTCCTGTACCGGTCGCCACATCAAGCACATTGGCCGGAGCCTTGCGTCCGGCGCGTGAGAGCACTTCATCGACAAGATTGAGAGCCTTATCGCGCCAGCGCGCGCAAAGTCCCAGAGTCATGGCTGTGTTCATAAAGTCGTAGGAAGGCGCGATGGAGTCGAACATACGCTCCACCTGCAATGCCTTGCGCTCCTCCCCGGAGTTGTCGTATGGATTGACAAGCTCCGCACCGGAGAGGCCCGTGTCCGGTGTGCGTGGAGAAAAGGATTCAGATTTATTTTCCATCATAGTTGCTTACGGAAAGAGCGACGCCGCCGATGTTGGCGGGTATTGAAATACTCCCATTGACTTTGCACCTTGCCATTGGTCTCCATCTCAGGATTTGATTCGGCATAGCGATACCCCTTTCTGATGTAGTGGGGGATAAGATCCTGGAAGAGCAGCGCGTTGGCACCCTTGTTCTGGAACTCCGGCTTCACAGCCACCAGTAGAAGATCCACTCTGTCATTCTTTCCCTTAAGTCCCTTCAGCAGATGCCACCATCCCAGGGGCAACATGCGTCCGCGGCTCTTCTGGAGAGCCCGGCTCATGGAGGGCATAGAGATGCCGACGCCCACAAGATTATCGTCCTTATCCACGATTAGAGTGACAAGGTCAAGGTCGAGCAGCCCGAGATAAATATCGATGTAATAGTCTATCTGGCGATCGGAGAGATGAGAATATTGATATAAGCCGTCATACGCATCATTGATGAGATGGAAGAGAGCCTTGCCATACTGAGCTTTGATCTTCTTTCGGCTGTTGAATTTGAGAACCCGCAGACCGAATTTCTTCTTCACAATCTCCGCGATACGGTTATATTTCTCCGGAATGCCGTCGGGCACTTCCATCAAGAACTCCATCCAGTCGGAATCTTTCTCATATCCCAGACGCTGAATATGGTCTACATAGTAAGGATAGTTATAGATGGTGGCCATGGTGGAGAGTTCTTCGAACCCCTCCACGAGCATCCCTTCATGATCAAGGTCGGTGAAGCCGAGCGGGCCGATAATACGGTCCTTCCCTTTTTTACGTCCCCATTCCTCCACGGCATTGAAGAGAGCCGCGGAGACTTCCGGGTCATCGATGAAGTCGACGAATCCGAATCTCACATCATTGGAAGAGTGATGTTCGTTGACCTGATTATTGAGGATAGCCGCAATGCGGCCCACCGGTTTTCCGTCGCGGTATGCCATGAAATAGGCGGCTTCGCAGAAGTCGAAAGCTGGGTTGACATCAGGAGAGAGAGTTGCCACATCGTCGCTAATCAGCGGAGGCACATAGTAGGGATTATCGCGATAAAGGTCAATTTGAAATTGGGTAAACTTCTTCAGATTGGCCTTTGAGGGGGAGAGTTCTCTGATCTCTATCATAGATAAAAATATCGGGGTCAAGGAATACGTCAATGCAGCGAGAGCCAGACGAGCAAGCCGACCATTACGGCAATGAAGACGCAAAGGAAAATATAAATAGTGCTTGAATTGCGACGCTCCACAGCGAGTTGCAGGTCGGTGATCGAGGAGAAAGAGTTGGATTTGTCGCGGCATCGGTTGGCTATCTTCCGCAGGCGCGGGAGGGGAGCCGGCAGGTTGTCGAGCACTTCGGAGAGCACATCTCCATAGCTTTGGATATCGGTGCGTGTGTCTTGAGCCGAGAGAGAGGAGGTCTGGTCATAGCCCACATCGATGAGCTTCAGATTCTCGTTGTATTCCGTAAAGATAATCGTGTCGGGAGTAATAGTATGGTGCACTATATGATTCTCCTGAATATACTCCATGGCATCCAGGAGTTGAGTCTGAAGGCGGTGTACTATCTTCGGGGTCAGACGTTTCTCATCGATAAGACGACGCAAGGAATAGCCATAGACATCATCAGTGATAATTGCTCGCCCCACTCCAGGGACATCTTCGAGGTCGTTGACCATCACGATGTTGGGGTGGGCGAGATTATAGCGCGTGTCGAACTCCTTCTCCAGCATCCGACGGTATTCCTCTTGCGATGCGTACTGCGGTTTTAGAGCCTTGAGCATCACCCATTTGCCGTGCTTCCTTACGGTATAGACGTTATAAAAATTCTCTTCCCATTCCGGCAGAAGGGTGAGGTCAGACCATTTTCCTGAGGGATCGTCGATAGGAATCTTCTTTTCCTCTTTGCTGATATAGGCTTTGCCTTGAGTAGGGTTCTGTAGCATGATGAAAGTCTAAGATATGTATGGTTTTAAGGGTAGTAAGCAGAAGGCGGTGTTATCAGTTGATGATATCAAAGCCCGTATATTTGCGGAGGCACTCCGGGACGATTATGCCGTCAGGGGTCTGATTGTTCTCCAGCAGGGCTGCCACGATGCGTGGAAGAGCGAGAGCCGAGCCGTTGAGGGTGTGGCAGAGATGGATTTTCTTACCAGAGTCGCGATAGCGGCATTTCAGACGGTTGGCCTGATATGTCTCGAAATTGGAGACGGAGCTCACTTCAAGCCAGCGTTGTTGTGCCGCGCTCCACACCTCGAAGTCAAAAGTGATAGCCGATGTGAACGACATGTCGCCGCCGCAGAGACGTAAAATATGCCAGGGGAGACCGAGTTTTTCGAGCAGACCCTGCACATGGTCTTTCATCTCCTCGAGGGCAGCGTAAGAATCCTCCGGTTTCTCGATACGCACGATTTCCACTTTATCAAACTGGTGCAGACGGTTGAGACCGCGTACATCCTTGCCATAGCTGCCGGCCTCGCGGCGCCAGCAGGGGGAGTAGGCGCAGTTCTTCTTCGGAAGCTCGGCAGCGGGGATGATGACATCACGATACATATTCGTGACAGGCACCTCCGCCGTGGGGATGAGATAGAGGTCGTCGACAGTGACGTGATACATCTGTCCCTCCTTGTCAGGCAGCTGTCCTGTGCCATATCCCGAGGCGGTATTGACTACGAAGGGAGGTTCCACTTCGGTGTATCCCGCTTTCCATGCCTCATCAAGGAAGAACTGTATCAGAGCTCTCTGGAGGCGTGCGCCCTTGCCGATGTAGAACGGGAACCCGGCGCCGGTCACTTTCACACCCGTTTCAAAGTCGATAAGGTTATATTTCTTAGCCAGTTCCCAATGAGGGAGGGCATCCGGACCGAGGTCGGGCATCGGTCCGCCTGTCTTTTCCACCACATTATCCTCGGCCGATAGTCCTTCAGGCACAGCGTCGCAGGGGAGATTGGGCACTGTCAGAAGCAGGTCGCGCATTTTGGACTCACACTCCTCGAGTCGGTCCTGCAGGCCCTTGGCAGCTCCTTTGAGTTCGGCCACACGTGTCTTGGCCTTCTCGGCTTCCTCCTTCTCTCCCTTCTTCATGAGGGCCCCGATAGAGGCAGCGAGTTTCTTGAGTTCCGAAGCATCGGAGTCGCAACGTTGCTGAAGGCGGCGGCGTTCGGAGTCGATTTCGAGTATTTCAGTGATGACGGCTCTGCCGTCGAATCCTTTGACGGCGAGACGCCGGATGACGAACTCTGGGTCTTGTTTTATAGTCTGGAGCGTTAGCATCTTGTATTTTGTATCGAATGTGAATCGAGAAGAGAGCCCGGGGGGAGAGGAAAGAAGGGGCGAGAATGGATTTACTGTGCGAGCAGAGTTTTGACGGTCTCGGAGATCTGGCGTCCGTCGGCGCGACCTGAGAGACGTTGAGAGGCGAGTTTCATCACCTTTCCCATCTCCTTTGGAGAGGAGGCTCCTGTCTCGGCAATGATAGCCTTCACTTCAGCCACGAGTTCCTCGGACGACAGCTGGCGAGGGAGGTATTCTTCAATGACAGCAGCTTCTGCGAGTTCGTTGGCAGCCAGTTCGGGGCGATTATTATCGGTGAATATAGCGGCGCTTTCCTTGCGTTGTTTCACCATCTTGATGAGAATCTTAAGCGCGTTCTCATCCGTCAGCACGCCTCCGGCACCCTTGGCCGTGCGGGCCTCCAGAAATTCCTTCTTAACACCTCTGAGAGCTTCGAGGCGCACTTTTTCGCGAGCAAGCATAGCTTTCTTAATGTCCTCGCTTATCCGGTCGAAAAGATCCATATCCAATGGTTGTGAGATTTATTAAAATGCAAAAATAGCCTAAAAATGGCGGAGTGCCAAATATGAGAGGGAAGATTTTGGAATTAATTTTTGCAGCAACCGAAAAATATCCCTACTTTTGCGCGCAATAACAACTTTTTCTAAAACGACAGCATGTTTGAAATTGTAAGCAAGCGCGTACTTGCCCCGCGAATCACGGAGATGAAGGTGCACGCTCCGCGTGTGGCATCGTCCGCCAAGCCGGGACAGTTCGTGATAGTGCGCACTGACGAGCAGGGCGAGCGTATCCCTCTGACTATATGCGACTATGACCCTGAGGCAGGAACAGTGACTATCGTCACACAGGAGGTAGGCTTCTCCTCCCATAAGATCAACTCATTGGAGTTGGGAGATTCCTTTGTTGATTTTGCCGGTCCGCTGGGTCGTCCCTCCGACCTTCTGGATCTTCCGGAGGATGAGCTCAAGGCGAAGAAGATACTTTTCGTAGCCGGCGGTGTAGGCACCGCGCCCGTGTATCCCCAGGTGAAATGGCTCAAGGAGCATGGTGTGGATGCGGATGTGGTGATTGGAGCCAAGACCAAGGATCTCTTCACTTATGTGGATGAGATGAAAGAGGTAGGCAACGTGTATCTCTGCACCGATGACGGTTCCGAGGGATTCCATGGCATGGTGACCGGTCTGATGAAGGATCTCATTGACAATCAGGGCAAGAAATATGACCACTGTGTGATTATCGGCCCCATGATCATGATGAAGTTTGCGGCCATGACCACGAAGGAATACGGCATCCCCACAATGGTGAGCCTCAACGCCCTGATGGTGGACGGCACCGGAATGTGTGGCGCCTGCCGTGTGAGTGTCGATGGCGAGACCAGATTCACATGTGTCGACGGTCCTGAGTTCGACGGCCACAAGGTAGACTTTGATGAGGCTATGCGTCGTCAGAACATGTACAGAGACAATAAGAAAAGCAATCCGGAAACTCATAAATGCAAGTGTAATGGCTAACAGAATACCTCGTGTGAAGGTGCGCGAGCAGGATCCGAAGGTTCGTGCCGCTAATTTTGAGGAAGTGTGCTACGGGTATAATGATGAAGAGGCGGCTCTCGAGGCATCGCGTTGTCTTGACTGCAAGGTGCCACGCTGCGTTGGTCAGTGTCCGGTGCATGTGAATATCCCCGGATTCATCAAGAAAGTGGCTGAAGGCGATTTGCGCGGAGCTGCTGAGGTGATTTCTGTTGACAGCACACTGCCGAGTGTCTGTGGCCGCGTATGTCCGCAGGAGTCTCAGTGTGAAGGTGCTTGTGTATTGGGTATAAAGTCCGAGCCGGTGGCTATCGGTAAGCTTGAACGCTATGTAGGCGACTGGAAGATCGCTCATTCCGATGAGGTGAATGTGGAGCTTCCCGCCCGCAACGGCAAGCGTGTGGCAGTCGTAGGGTCAGGCCCTGCAGGTCTGGCCTGCGCATCTGACCTTGCCAAGGCCGGCTATGAGGTGAAGATATTCGAAGCTCTCCACAAGGTGGGCGGTGTGCTCGTGTATGGTATTCCGGAGTTCCGTCTTCCCAAAGAGGGAATCGTGGCAAAGGAGGTAGACGAAGTGCGTAAGCTTGGTGTGGAGATAGAGACTGACGTAGTGGTTGGACGCACAATGACAGTCGACGATCTGCTTGATCGCGAAGGATTCGATGCCGTGTTTGTGGGTTCCGGAGCCGGTCTTCCGCGTTTTATGGGAATCGAGGGTGAGAATCTCAATGGTGTATGCTCCGCCAACGAATTCCTGACCAGAGCCAACCTGATGCACGCCTACGACGATGAGTATGACACACCGATCTACACCGGGCGCCGTGTTGTGGTGGTAGGCGGTGGCAATGTCGCCATGGACGCAGTGCGTACAGCCAAGCGTCTCGGAGCTGATGCCGTGATAGTCTATCGTCGCTCGGAAGCTGAGCTTCCGGCACGCGTTGAGGAGGTGCATCACGCCAAGGAGGAGGGTATCGAGTTCCGTATGCTCACCAATCCCGTGCGTGTCATCGGTGATGAGAAAGGCTGGGTGAAAGCACTGGAGTGTGTTGAGATGGAACTTGGCGAACCTGATGAGAGCGGACGTCGCTCACCTGTCGCTAAGGAGGGAAGCAATTTCGAGATAGAGTGTGATGTAGTCATCATGGCACTCGGCACAAGCCCCAATCCCCTCATCAAGAGCACTACCGATGGTCTGGAGACCAATCGTCGTGGCTGTATTGTGGCCGACGAGGAGGGTCACACTTCACGAGAAGGTGTGTTCGCCGGAGGAGACGCCGTGACCGGAGCCGCCACAGTGATTCTCGCTATGGGTGCCGGCAGAAAGGCAGCCAAGGCTATCGACGAGTATCTTTCAGCAAAATGATTGATCGGCCGCAAGGACCGGCCCTGATATAATATGAGGATTCGCAGCCAACCCTTGGCTGCGGATCCTCGTTTATACTAAGACCTCATCTCACAAAAATGTTGATGCGGAGGCTGTGTGTTTTCGAGTAAATTTGTGAGATCGGGACTAAGTAGCCGATATGCTACTCCTACCTGCTATTTATAATCAAGAGATAATGGAAATTAGAAGGGAAGAATTGACACGCTATATCCTCCCGATGCGCGAGGGAGGCTCGTTGCCTGCATTGGCGGAAGCCGGAGATGGGTTTAGATATGTGGTGAAATTGCTCGGGGCCGGCCATGGGAAGAAGGCGCTTATATCAGAATTTATAGGAGGCATGGTGGCAAAAGCGTTCAAATTCAAGACTCCGGAACTTGTATTGCTCGACTTGGATGCAGTGTTCGGCATAACGGAACCCGACGAGGAGGTGCAGGAGTTGCTCCGGAAGTCAGAGGGGTTAAATCTCGGTATACACTTTCTTGACGGTGCCGCCACATTCGATCCGGCCGTTAACGATGTGAATCCCATGGAAGCCTCCCGGATAGTCTGGCTTGATGCGTTTCTGACCAATGTAGACAGAACACGCCTGAATCCGAATATGATGATATGGAATAACGAACTTTGGCTCATCGACCACGGGGCGTCGCTCTATTTTCATCATTCCTGGCGTGACCCTGCGGAAGCGGCTCGCGATCCGTTTCCATTTATTTCCCGCCATGCGCTGTTGCCAATCGCCACAAAATTGGAGGAGGCCGACCGGCTTATGCGTCAGGCCATAACACCACGCACTCTTTCGAAGATAGTGGATATGATACCCGACGAATGGCTTGAGGAGGAGGGAAGTGAGATTTCAGCAGCTGAAAGACGCGAGGGTTATCGTCGGTTTCTGACCGAACGACTTGCGACGAGCAACATATTTGTGAAGGAGGCTGTCAGGCAGAGAGCTGCTTTATGAGATAGGGAAGGCTAAGATTGCGAATTGGTCTATGCTATGGAAAAGATAATCTACGAATATAGTATCTTACGGTGTGTTCCCGATATAGAGCGGGGTGAGTTTCTCAATGTCGGCCTCATGATGATGTCGAAGCGGCAGCGATGGTTGCAGGTCAGAGTAAATATTGACACCGACCGACTGCGGATATTGAGTCCGCGGTTGGACTGCGAACGATTGCGCATACAGCTGGAGGCATTTCTTCGGACAGATGTGCCGTTTCCTTCATTGCCCGTGGAGGAGCGTTACCGGTGGTTGGCGGCAGTGAAGAGTGCGCTTATCCAGACGTCGCCTTCACATCCCGGCATCCTTTTGTCTAATGGCCAAGTCAAGGCTATGGATCTACTTGAAGAAAAATTCAGAGAGTTATATCAACGTCTCGTGCTTATGCCCTGAAAAGGGTTGGAAGACAGCTGCCCTGAGCAGTGTCTGCGAAATGAAGAGGAGACAGGGTATGAAAAATAAGACGGCCAATTCTCGCGAATTAGCCGTCTTGGTAAGGTTTTGTAAATTTATTCGGGGAGTGGGCGATTACGGATTCGAACCGCAGACCCTCTGCTTGTAAGGCAGACGCTCTAAACCAGCTGAGCTAATCGCCCGA
>JAAVFY010000005.1 GCA_014800515.1 Bacteroidales bacterium | reverse complement strand
GAAAAATTAAACGATATAATGACTGCGTAGTTTTGTAAATTTCGTGATATGGTATAGGAGGATTTTGAGTAAATCAGTATGTCGTCGGCGGATTGGAGAATTATCGATAACAACCAAAATGGCTGAAAAATCGTTTATAGATAGGTAGGAGGCCGGTGCCAATAGGCCTTTTCCCGTATCTCCCAAACAGCATAATCTCTTAAATTCCACTATGAAACACACCGCTTCCTTACTCTTATTCTGCGGATTTTTATTTAACGGACTCTGTGCGTATCCACAGACAGCATCTGAGGATAGTCTTCCAATCACCACCACTGTGGAGATTGACGGATGTTGGCAACGTTTTAACGATCCCTTATTGGATTCTCTGATAAATCTGGCAGAGAATAATAACTACGACCTTCGGTCGGCCGTGCTGCGAATGGAGACAGCCTCCAAGGAGGTGAGTCTGGCTCGCAGCGGTTATTATCCCACAGTAGAAGTGTCGGGCGGATGGAACCGTACAGGCAACGCGGGTGCCATTGCCGGCAAGGATGTTAAATCCACAACAACGAGTTATTTTGATCTCGGCTTGTCGGCTAACTGGGAGATAGACCTCTTTGGAAGAATAGCCGCACAGACCAAAAGCGCCCGTGCCGGCCTTGACTACTCCAAAGCAGATCGTGATGCCGTTCTATTGTCGCTTTGTGCTTCGCTCACGAAATCATATATAAGTCTACGGACCTATCAGGCACAATATGAGGTGGCAATGAATCATATAGCTTCCCAAGAGAAAGTGGTCAAAATCACGGAAGCACGTTTCGAGGCAGGTATCGGCGATATGCTTGAAGTGACGCAAGCGCGCCTTGTGCTCTCCTCCACTAAAGCCACAATCCCGGGTCTTGAATCAATGATAAAGACGACCGCCAATTCGATAGCGGTGCTCTGCGGCGAGTATCCTGCCAACCTCACCCCCACTCTTCTCACTCCGCGTTCTCTCCCCTCTCTGCCCCCTGTTCCCCCCGAAGGCATCGAAGCCGACCTTGTGAGACGTCGTCCTGACATCCGTGAAGCCGAATATCAGGTGGCTCAGCTGGCAGCTCAGGCCGGAGTGGCTCAAAAGGATTTTCTTCCCACACTCACGATAGCCGGAAGTATCGCCACCTCCTCTCACGATGCCAAAGGGCTATTCGGCAAGCATAGCCTCGGTTATAGTGTGGCTCCGACACTCACATGGACAGTGTTTGACGGTATGGCGCGCAATATCCGATTGGCAGAAGCCAAACTCAAGATGCAGGAGAGTGTGGAGCAATATAACTCTACTGTGGTCAACGCCGTGTGTGAAGTGGAAAATGCACTGGAACATATTGATTCCGCCATCAAAGAGGCTAACATTGAAGAAGAGACTGCGAAACTAAGCCATAAGAGTCTGTCGCTTTCGGTAGATCTCTATAAACGAGGACTGACACCATTCTCCAACGTGGTTGATGCCCAGATGAATTATCTCACCTACCAGAACTCATATATCACCTCCAAGGCGGATGCCCTGACCTCCATGGTGAGTCTTTATCAGGCACTCGGAGGAGGATACTGAGATAAGTAGCTTAGCAGACATTAGCGCACAGGATTTTATAACCCCATCTCCAAGACAATAAAGAAAATGAAAAAAACATCAACCTCAAGATCATATAAGACACGGCTGACACAATTATCAGTCGTCACTCTCAGCAGCATATTGCTTGCAATGGTCGCCACCGGATGTCATAAAGAGAAATCAGAGACAGCTTCAGGGCCGCGCGATATTGATGTGGCCGTGGCTGCGGAAGATTCGATAGTGGTACACCAGACTTTTCCCGGAACTGTAAGTGCAAGTGATGTGGCTGATGCCGTAGGCCGTGTCAACGGTAAGCTGCTATCCATAAATTTCAAGAGCGGTGACCGGGTATCGGCCGGTCAGGTTCTATTTACGATCGAGTCTACAAGCTATCGCGATGCTGTGGCGCGTGCTGAGGCCTCGCTCGCCACAGCCAAGAGCAGCTATGAATATGCACGTCAGCAATACGCAGCTATGAAAAAAGCACTTGAGGCCGATGCTGTGTCACGCATGGAAGTGGTGCAGGCCGAGAGCAATATGCTTTCAGCCCAAGCCTCCATCAAGGATGCGGAAGCCGCCTTGAACACAGCAAGACTGAATCTCAGCTACTGCACCGTGACAGCCCCCATAAGCGGCATAGTCACCTCCAACACAATGGATGTAGGCAACTATGTCAATGGTGAGGGAAACCCCGTGAGACTCACCACCGTCTACAACAATTCGAAACTTGTAGCCAAATTCAGTCTGAGTGAGACACAATATGAACAACTCGTGGCTGCCAACGGCGGCATAGCAGCCGGAATCTATAGAAATGTACCCCTCACGTTCCGTCAGGCGACAAGCAAACCTTATACCGTCAATCTCACCTACGAAGCACCGACAGTGGATGCCTCCACCGGCACGATGCTTCTCCAGGGAGTAATTGACAATAGCGAGCAGGAACTCAGAGACGGCATGTATGTGACCTTCTCACTTCCGACAGGCGTGCGTCCGCACGCTGTGCTCGTAAAAGACGCGTCAATCGGCAGCGACCAGCTCGGAAGCTATATGTATCTGGTAAACGATAGCAACAAGGTGGTCTATACGCCTGTCGTCACCGGCGAACTCTATCAGGATTCTCTCAGAGTTATAGAGAAGGGAGTGCGCCCCGGCGACAGATATGTAAGCAAAGCCCTTCTGACAGTCAGGGCCGGAGAAAAGATAAATCCCGTCAGCAGCACAGGACAAGCAGGAAGAAACAAGAAAAAATAAGAATTATCATGTTTTCAAAATTCTTCATAACGCGCCCCATATTTGCCACAGTGCTGGCAATACTCATGGTGTTGGCGGGTCTGCTGACAGTAAAGACACTGCCGATAGCGCAATATCCCGATATCACCCCTCCTACCGTCATGGTCAGCGCTTCCTATCCGGGAGCAAATGCCGAGACTGTGGCACGCACCATCGGAGTACCGATCGAGCAGGCCGTCAACGGCATTGAGGGGATGCTCTATATGAGTTCCAATTCGTCAGACGACGGTAGTTATTCGCTGACAGTGACCTTTGAGAACGGCACAGACGTGGATCAGGCAGCCGTAGACGTACAGAACAGAATCTCACTGGCGTCCGCCACCCTACCTTCCGAAGTGTCAGAAGAAGGAATAAGCGTGAGCAAAGAGTCGAGCAATGACGTGCTCTTTCTCGCCCTTATGGCCGACGACACGGAAAGATATGATGCGCTCTATCTCACCAATTATGCACAGATCAATATGATCGACCCGCTCTCGCGTGTAGAAGGAGTGGGCGGAGTAAGTGCGTTCGGAGCCGGAGAATACAGTATGCGGATATGGCTGGATCCGGATGCGATGCGCATACGCGGAGTGACGCCTTCGGAGGTGGAAAGCGCGATAAGGAGTCAGAATATGGAGGTGAGCGCAGGAAGTGTGGGCACACCTCCCGGCAACGGCGGAGCAGAGTTTGAATATACCCTCACAGCCCGCGGACGCCTCTCCACCCCCGAAGAGTTCGGCAATATCATAATCCGCAGAGGCGACGCAAAGACTGCCCTGCTAAGGGTGAAAGATATAGCAAGAGTCGAGCTGGGCAGCGAGTCATACGGCACAATCTCACGTGTCAACGGACAGCCGGCTGCTTTGATAGGCATCGAACAGTTGCCGGGTGCCAACGCCATGGAAGTGGCCGACGGAGCCTTGAAAGAAATGGAGCGCCTCAGTCAATATTTCCCCGACGGTGTGCATTACAAAGTGGTGCTCAATTCCACGGATTTCGTAGTCGCCTCTATCGACGATGTGGTTGTGACCTTCGTAGAGACATCTCTGATTGTAATGATCGTGATACTTCTCTTCCTCCAGAACTGGCGTGCGGTCATTATCCCTATGATTACGATTCCGGTGTCGCTGATAGCCACATTTGCAGTGATGAAACTTCTGGGATTCTCTCTGAATACTCTCACACTCTTTGGTCTGGTGCTCGCGATTGCTATTGTGGTGGATGACGCGATAGTGGTGGTGGAAGACTGTTCGCGCCTCGTAGACAAGGGAGATTTGACACGTCGCGAGGCAGCCATTAAGGCTATGAACGAACTTACAGGTCCGGTGGTGGGAGAAGTGCTCGTATTGCTGTCAGTGTTTATTCCGACCGCATTCATAAGCGGCATAACCGGACAGCTTTACAAGCAATTCGCACTGACGATTGCCGTCTCTACCGCCTTCTCCGGCTTCAACGCCTTGACACTCACACCGGCTTTGTGCGCGCTCTTCCTGACACCTCGCAAACCTGCACGCTTTATCGTATACAAAGGGTTTAACAAGGGTTATAATAAAGTGCTGGCCGTATATGAGAAAATAATCTCCAAATTACTTGCTCATCCAGTGGCGGCAATGAGTAGCTTCCTGATAATATCGGCTGTAGCCATCTGGGGATTCACGACATGGCCTACGAGCTATATTCCAGAAGAAGACATGGGTTACTTCATGACCTCTGTGGAATTGCCTACGGGAGCATCTGTGGACCGCACACAGAAAGTCATGGACCGTCTTGAAGCCGAGCTGCGTAAGAATCCCTACGTAAAGGATGTGATGAGTATCACGGGATTCTCAATGATGGGCGGAGGAGCCGCCTCCAATATGGGATCGCTCAACGTGATATTGAAACCCTGGAAAGAGAGAGGTAAGAAAGGATCGGTAGACAACGTGATTCGCGACTTCGAACGGTTCACCTCCACTATTCAGGAAGCAATAGTCTTCTCTGTCAATCCTCCGGCTATCCCCGGCCTGGGAGTTTCCTCCGGCCTTTCGATGGAACTTCTTGACATCAACAGCCTTGGTGCCACAGAGCTTAAAAAAGCCTTGCAGGCAGTGCAAGAACAGGCAGAGAAAGATCCACGCATCGAGTCAGTGACGTCGTTATATCAGGGAGAAGTGAAGCAATATCAGGTGAATGTGGACCGCGACCGCGTGAAGATGCTTGGAATCCCTGTCGAGACTGTGTATAATGTCATCTCAGGCTATATGGGCGGGGGTTATGTCAACGACTTCGTAGACTTCGGACGCACTTTTCAGGTAAATATTCAGGCTGACGGAATCTCAAGGATGAATCCGCGCGACATACTTTCACTGAGTGTCAAGAATAGTGATGGAGAGATGGTGCCGTTATCGGTGTTCACTACTGTGGAGCCTGTGATGGGCGTGCCGTCAGTCAGCAGATATGATATGTATACCTCCGCCTCTCTCAATGCCACTCCGGCCAAGGGAGTCAGTTCATCGGAAGGAATCAAGGCTATGGAAGAGATAGTGGCGCAGGCACTTGGCAAAAACTTCTCCTACGCCTGGAGCGGCATCGCCTATCAGGAGACTCAGGCCGGCACCACCATTAGTTTTGTTCTTATCTTCGCGATTGTGATGACTATTCTGGTGCTCGCCGCTCAATATGAGAGCTGGACTGACCCGATAGCAGTGGTGCTGAGTATGCCGATAGCAATTCTGGGAACAGTGCTTGGGTGTATTGTCATGAGTCAGAGTATAAGTATCTATACTCAGATCGGTCTAATCCTGCTCTTGGGAATGTCGGCTAAAAACGCAATTCTGATAGTGGAGTATGCGATGGACTTCCGTAAGGCAGGAGTCGGCATCCGTAAGGCAGCTCATGATGCAGGCGTGATCCGCTTCCGTCCGATTATGATGACGGCGTGTGCCTTTGTCTTCGGAGTTATGCCTATGATGTTTGCTACGGGAGCCGGAGCGAACAGCCGAATCGAACTTGGCACGGCTGTGGTATTCGGAATGGCTCTGAATGCACTTGTCGGTACGCTTTTCGTTCCTACGTTCTGGGAATTACTTCAGAAATTCCAGGAGAAATATCTCGCGAAGCTTTTCAAAGATCCGAAAGCACAGGCGAAAGCTGCACCGGCATCTGCCAATAACAATCAAACGGCGGACACCCCCGAAATCTGATTTTCACCTCCGGACCACCATTATATAAAAGAGGACAGCATTTCAGAATGCTGTCCTCTTTTATATAATGTAAAATAGATGAGGATTCCGGATATATATTACTCGGCAGCCTTAGCAGCGGCACCACGAGCGGCACGTGTGAGCTGAACGGCACATACCACAGCGTTCTTGGCATTCATCAGCTCGAGACCCTCGAAAGAGAGGTCGCCAACGGCGAGACTCTTGCCGAGACCGAGAGTGTCAACATTGACAACGAGACACTCGGGGATCTGAGTATAGGGAGCCTTCACTTTGAGCTTACGCATAGAGAGCGTGAGCTTACCACCGGCCTTCACACCTTCAGCGTGGCCTTCGATGCGGACGGGCACCTCCATCACGATGGGCTTATCGGGATAAACCTCGAGAAAGTCGATATGGAGCACATTGTCCTTCACGGGCTGGAACTGAAGTTCCTTCATCACAGCCTTACGCATCTCACCGTTGAGTTCGAGATTGACCTCGAAAATGTCGGGAGTGTAGATGAGCTTACGCACGTCTTCAGCATTGACAACGATGTCAGTAGTGATGATGCCACGCTTGGAATCAAGCTCAATGAGTTTCTCACCGGGACGGAGAGTGCCGGTGAAAGGGAGCTCTACCTGACGTCCGCCATTGAGGACAGCGGGAATCTTGCCCTCATTACGGAGAGCCTTCACTGATTTCTTGCCGAGAACGGTACGCGGTTCGGCCTTGAGTTCAAAGGTTTTCATTTTTCCTTGTTACGATTAAAATTGTGTTACTCAAAATAAGTCTTGATCGGATGCCCAAAAGCAGTCGGAACACTACCTCGAGGCATCCTGATGGAGAACAGATTTCCCATCACACTTAACTCCTTCTTCAGAAAGAGCGCACAAAATTAGTTATTATTTTCCAGATACGGAAGTTTTCTTACTAAAAACTTACAGATAAGTAGCTACTTATGACTATTGACGGTGATATATGGCAATATCAGCCTGTCTCAACGCCTGCAAAGGCTTTTCAGGTGACAAAAGGCACACGTGTCTTGATCGGAGGAATGGCGGAAGGGAATATTCCTGTCGAAAATCTCACTTAGTACACTGTCGAGGCGGCTTGCAAACTCCTCCCCTACTTGTGAATAGGAGTAGATTGTGCCCGCAGACTTTCCCTCTCCTCCTATCTGGGGAATAACCCTCGGAGATGAGGCCGACATATCTCCCACTTCATATATTTCCATAGCCGGATCCTGAATCAAAGCTAAATCCAAATCCGGATGAAAACCGCGATATTCCTTCCAATACTCCATCATGCGGGCATAAAGCATCAGCTGGAAGATATGTGACGCCTCACGCGAAGCAGAGAAAATATCATTGAACGAGGAAGCCGAGACATGAGATGCGCCTGTCTTATAGTCAACGATACGCAACCGTTTCACCATACGGGCGTCCTTTCCCTTTCCTTCCTTTATCGTGACAAGATCAAGGCGGTCGATAGCAAATTTCATATTGACATTGAAGGGTTCGCTCCCGTCGGAAGGAACGACAGGGAATGCAAAGGTCTCCTTCAACTCACTTCCCAAAATCATGAATGGGGCGAGAGTGAGATCATGGGTTATCACCTTTCTGACATTATCGGCGATCCCCTCCGCAACCATCTCCACACCACCCGACAAACCGCGGGAAAGGAGTGAGCCTATCTCCTCCTTATTCTTCAATTTGAAATGTTCGGTAGCGACGGCTTCTCTGACGGAAGCAAGGATAAGCCCCTCCGTGTCGAGCAATGAACGCAAGAACGGTTTGTCAACCACCTTCGGCGAGACAGGAGAGGCCTGCGGATATAGATTCTCCATAACCTTATGGAAGATATTTCCCATGCCGATGGCATCAATATCCTCTGAGAATTCATCCTTCTCACGCAGACCGGCCACATCCTGATAATAGAACTTTACGGGACATGACAAATAATGCTTGAGCGAGGAGGCCGAAAGATTGAGAGTGTCAGCAGTGTCACTGCCGAGCGGTCGGTCGCTCCTTCGACGGAATATTTCAAGCGACTTCATCACATCGTCAGTCTTAACCATATCGGCTGATGTAATCTTCTGCTCCGGAATGACAAAAGCACACTCCCTCTCCGTCATGATTTCCGGCGCATACAGATGACGCAGCTGAGAAAGATAGCGTGAGGGTTCGCCATTACGGCTTCCCGACGACATTCTCGCGTCATGTATCATCCATACTTTCTTAGCCCTTGAGATCATTCTAAAGAAATAATAGGAAAAGAGACTCTCCTGATAATTGGAGGGCGGCATACCATAGGAATTACGGAGCACGTCAGGAATAAACGAACGAGACCGAGCCTTCCGCGGAAAGATACGCTCATTAAGCGAGGGAATAATCAGATATTCGAAATCCAATCCGCGGGTTTCCAGCAGACCTATCACCTGCAGACCGGAAAGCGGTTCGCCTTCAAATTCCACTTTTTCGGCTCCGAGAAGTCGGTCGGCAAGATAGAGAACGGTCTTCTCCGAAATTGCCACCCGATGAAGCGAAATCGCCTCCCTCAATCTCCAGAGCGCATCAATATAGATATCGACATGAGCAACATCCATATTAGAGGCAAGCGGCACCTCCTCTTTAGAGGAACCCCACAAAGATTTCTTCACAAAATCCATGATTCGCTCAATGTGGGTAATCACTTCAAGTGCAGATTCTACCGAGGACGCACCCGCAGTGCGAGTCACCGAGGCCACTTCCTTTATCAAGACGGCGAGTGGCGACAACCCGTCAGCCTCCTCCCCCATAGCCTTTAACATATCAGTAGCCGAGACTTCAGAAACTCTGAGTGCAGACAAGGCATCTCCAAGCCTCCGAACGGCATCTACGCCGCCACATGCGGCCACAAAAGGATGAGTGAGAAAAGCGAGGAAATCAGGTTTGTAGAACACCAGCACTCCATCCGCACGCAGCCGCCGACGGGAAAGCACCTTTCTCAAAAGAGTCACAAAAGAGATAGCGGCAGTCTGCCGAAGCGGATAACCCATCGTGAGATTGAGATCGACATTGTCAGGCAGGGCATATAGAAGAGGGAAAAGCAACCCCTCATCGGGGAGCACAACAGCCACATTGGCTGCCGACATATCCGGTTTTTCGTAGGTCTGTCCATCCTTTTCCACCTTCACCAGGGGCATCTCCGGGATTATATCCCGCTCCAATATTGAAGCGGCAATCTTAGCTTGCATGGAGTTGGAGGGAGCGGCCACAGACTCCAGCAGCTTCGGAAGAGAATCTGTGAATGAACTTTCCAAAAAAGGGATCACCCAGTCAGGGGCCGGGAACTTGCGTATGTTATGGCGCACAAAGCGAGAGGCTGAATTGTCCGGATCAGTCTCCCCACCCAAAACCGGCCCGGTGGCATCCCATAGAAAATCTGCAAAAGAGAGATGATCGCCAACAATGAAATCGCCGTCACAACGTAATTTCTTCAGCTCTATAAAAAGTTCATATTCCGCCACGGTAAGGACATTGAATCCTACGGCGACAATCTTTGAGAATGGAAGTATCTCTCTCCCCTTTTCACGCACATTATCGAGAGCCGTGCGGGTAGCCATTCCTTGAGTGGCGAGTCCACGCTCAAGCAGACGGCCGGAAAATTCCTTATACAGCGGAGCAAGAATCTCCCACAGGAGTCGGAAACGTCCGGCACCTTTATCAGATTTCTCCGGATAGTGTTCCCAAAAATGTTGTGCTTCCTGAAGAGAGGGTTCGATGTTGAAATACTCCTTCATCACTTCCTTCTGGCTCTCAGTGAGATAGTCGGTACTTATAGTGCGAAAATCTTTGACGTTGCGAAACACCATCTCTCGATTCACGCAGAAAAGATCGACATCATTGAAGTCATTGAGGACTGTCTCACCCCAACGAATGAAAGAATCAAATTCAGGGAGCGCACCTCCGCCCTTAGATGAGGGGTCGGGGTCGGATATCTCCTTTCGCACTAAAAGAGAGATATAGGAATTATAAAGAGTGAGGAGCAAGTCAAGATGAGAATCCACTACGAGCCCGGACAGCCGCTCCATAAGATCATTGACCGTCACAATCTCCGGAGCGAGCATAGCCTCACCGGCAGAAAGACCTTCGGCAAGATACTTTCGGAAGAAAGCGGCACTTCTCTTATTAGGAAAGAGGAAGCAATATTCACGGAGGAGATGACGCGGGAGGGACAGATAGGCCTGAGCCACCCCTTTAAGAAACGGAACCATAAGGAAGGAAATAATAAAGACAAAAATAAGAATTTTTATTCTAACAGCCGGACTTAAGCTGTTAAGAAAATTTAAACGAAATACATGTTTCAGTCACCTCGGAATTGTCTTGATCTGATGGCGCGGCTACTTTCAGTGATCTTTGCATTGGTGGTCAGCACCTTATCCGTGTATGGTCCTCCATTCCCAGGCCAAGATGAAGCAAAATTATCTTACGTCTACCTTATTTAAAATTTTTACTGTCCAACCTCAAGAAATTAAGATCCGAGAATCTTATCAACGAATATTCTTACGACATCTTTTTAATTAGGCAAATTTGCGGTGAGCATGCCTATTGGCCCTTTTGCAGATGCTGACATGACACGCCATGTCCGGACAAGGAGGTAGGGAGAGGGTTCAGATGTCCATACGTAAAAAGCGGTATTGAAGAGTATTGAAGCATAGACACGAGGTTATTAAGTAGCTAAGAAAAATTAAACGATATAATAACTCAGTAGCTTTGAAAGTATCTTAATATGATATATGAGGCTAATTTTGGCCATCTTGACCTTGTCGCTCAGTCGCTTAGCTCGCTAAGCTCCTTCGCTCCGCGGCCAACCTGACTCAAAATTATCGCGCATCTATCATATTATTAATTTTTCTTAGCTACTTATAAGAATGGATTAATGGAGTCTACGCACTCTTTCTGGAAGAAGAATGATACAAACTGCATATTTAACCTACAACTTTCAGGAAGTATCGTGGCGAGTTTTCTCCCGGTCTATTAACTGGCGTTGATACTGAATATATATAAGTAAGCTGAGCTATGAAGGTCAAGAGGAATAGGATTTTGCCTTGGGGGAAGAAGTTTGCCGCCATCAATCTTTTTGGGGTAATTTTTGCGAAGCATGGGATGAAGCTCTCTCCCACCCTTATAAATCACGAGCTTATTCATAGTCGACAGATGCGAGAGTTGCTCTGGATTCCTTTCTATATCCTCTACGTTGCGGAATGGATATGGCTTCTGATAAAATTCAGAGGAAACTCATTCAGAGCCTACAGAGAGATAAGCTTCGAAAAGGAAGCCTATCGCCATGAATCGGAGAACGACTATCTTGACAGACGACTGCGATTCGCACAATGGAAAAAGGAGGTATAGAAAAAAACTGCGACCCGGATGGAATCGCAGTTTTTCATTTTTATATAATATCACACATTTCAGAAGGCGCGGAGAGCTACGTCAGTGAGCCATATCCAAAGCGGGCAGAATCCGACGAAGAGGATTACTGAAAGGGTCAGTGAGGATGTGCCGGTCGCTACGTATGTATTATACTCATCAGCGATAATGATACCTGAGAATGCAGGCGGAAGAGCAGCTGCCACNACGAGCATCTTAAGATTAAGAGGATCCATGTGGAAGAGCATACCCAGAATGAGAACCACTGCCGGCATTACGATCATCTTCATGATAGAGCCAAGTATGGCCTGCCAGTTGATGGAGAATTTCACGGCCGAGAGGGTAATACCGGCGGAGAAGACAGCCATTGAAGCGTTGGCCTTCGCAATAAGCTCGAAGGAGGGACTGAATTCCTTAGGCCAGGGTATTCCGACGAGTACCCATACCACGGCCAGGATAGGAGCCCATGCCACGGGCTGTGCGAGAGCATGAAGGACAGGTTTCCAAGCACTTTCCTTTTTGGTACTTCCCGGATTCTGCTTCTCCAGCGAAGCATTCATAAGGGAAAGACCGACAGGAATACCGATAGCNTTGACCACGATACCGACGATCGCAACTACAAGAGCTACAGAGGGAGACGTACCGAAAATAGGTTCGAGCACTGCAAATCCGAGGAACCCGATAGTAGGCGAACCGCTAATCAAGGCTGAGATAGCTGCGTCAGCACCGGTGTTNTTTTTGAAACAATATTTAAAAATGAAATATACAGCCATAAAACAGGCCATGATACCTATCGCGGAAACAAGCGTAAGCTTAATATCTTTAGCAAGATCCTCGCGTGAAGCCTGAACGATAGAGACGAANAAGGCGGCCGGAAGAGCGAAATCAAGCACAACCTTATTGAACTTCTTGGCATCGTCACCACTGAAGGCACCTTTCTTGCCGGCAATAAAACCTGCCAGCATAACGACGATGATCGGGACCACCGCGTATAATATGACGTGAGATATACCCATGGCGATTTTTTATAAAATTTTATTAAAAATAAAAGGAGAATCCGCGGGCGGTTATGAATCCGCACTCGTGGACTCTCCTGTCTGATATATTTATAATCTGTCTCTGTAGACCCTGATCGGGAGTATTAAACAGTGTAATCTACGAGAGGCGCAGGGTTCAGATAGCCGATATGTCCTGATTCCTTGCCGGAGTCAGCAGCCAACTGCACGTCAATAAGCGTGGGCAGACCGGAGGCGATGGCATCTTCGAGTGCCTTTCTGAGGTCGGTCACATTGTTGACCTTCANACCCTTTCCTCCGAAAGCCTCCGCAATGAGGTTGTAATCAGCATTGATATCAAGTGTGGTAGGAGCGGGGGCATCGCCACCTGAAGGATTGACACCGACACCGTTATAGATACCACCNTTGTTGAAGACTACCACTGTGACAGGGAGTTTGAAGCGGCAGATTGTGGCGAAGTCCATTCCGGAGAATCCGAAGGCAGAGTCGCCTTCAACTGCAACCACCTTCTTGCCGGAAGCAACGGCGGCACCGATAGCCGAGCCCATGCCCATGCCCATGATTGACCATGTGGCACAATCGACTCGATGGCGCGGGAGGAACATATCCACAGCATCGCGAGTGTCGTCAAGAGTGTTGGCGCCTTCGTTGATGAGNATCACATCCTTATTGGCTTCAAGAACGGGTTTAATTGCTGAAAGTGCGCTCCAGTGATTCATAGGCATCACGCCCGAAGCATCCTTAAGGCGAGTGGCAAACTTACCGTTCTTCTCCACAGTCACCTTCTTAAGCATCTCAAGCCATGCCGGATCATAATTGACCGGATCAGACTTCAAACCTTCGAGAATCATGTCAAGGCTCAGACCCATATCACCTACAACAGGAGCGGCGATAGGAACATTGCGATCCATCTCTTCAGGTTCGACATCGAGCTGAATAAACTTAATATCTTTGTTCCACTTACCACGGCCGAAGGAAAGCATCCAGTTGATACGTGCGCCGATAACCATCACTACATCAGCCTGCTCCATAATCTCCGAGCGGCAGCTGAGCGCGCTATACTCACCATTGTCGGGAAGAAGACCTTTAGCCATAGACATGGCCAGATAAGGAATCTTATAAGTCTCGACGAGTTCCTTGATTTTATCATCCACCTGAGCGTATGCCGCACCCTTGCCGAGAAGGATAGCAGGACGTTTAGCAGAGGCAAGCAGTTTGACAGCTCTATCTACCGCAGCCTGATTAGGAGCTACCGCAGCGACAGGATCTACGGGAGTGAAGAAGAGCTTTTCAGCCTCGGCTGCATCCATGATTTCGCCAAGTGCCGGAGTAGTCATATCAATATAGACGCCACCAGGCCTACCGCTCACGGCGGCGCGATAAGCACGAGCCACTGCGGAAGGAATATCCTTGGCATGAGAACATCTGAAAGCAGCCTTCACAAGCGGACGGGCTGTGTTAAGCTGGTCAAGTTGCTCGTAAGTGCCCATATCCATATCGACCATTGTCGGGTCGGAAGCACCAGAGATCTGAATCATAGGATAGCAGTTGACTGTGGCATTTGTAGTGGCTGTCAGACCATTAAGGAAGCCCAAGGAGGAGACTGTCAGCAATACGCCAGGTTTCTTGGTGAGATAGCCGTAGGTGGCGGCGGCCATACCCGCCTGCTGCTCGAAACGGAAGCCATAGAAGTTCATTCCTATCTTCTGCATGGCGTAAGCTGCTTCAGTGACGGGGATACCTACGAGGCCGAATACGTCGTTAAGGCCAAGACGGCGGAGAGATTCTGCGAGAATATACATACCTGTCACCTGTTCGGGAAATTTTGGAACGGCTCCGGTATTGTTTGCTTGTGTGTTCATAATATTAAATGTGTGATATTAATTGATAAGAAGAGAGGAAAGAAAGCGAGGAGAGAGGAGGCACTATGAATCAAATAAATAAATATTTCGATATCACAGCGGGGGGGAGCAAATCCCTAAGAATCAATCAGGAATATAATTACATCTGACCGTTGGGCAGAGGTTTGGTTGTACCGTTCTTAGCGAAAGCGTCAATCTCTTCCTGAGTATAACCGAGAGATTCGAGCACTTCGTCGGTATTGCCACCGAGTGTAGGACACGGACCGTAATTAGGCTGGTAATTTGACATTGTGAAAGGACATCCTACAGTAACAAACTCACCGATTTCGCCACCCTGGTTGATTCTCACGAGAGTATTACCGTCATATAGGCTTTCATCAGTCATGATTTCCTTAGTAGAGAGCACCGGACCGACAGGCACACCTGCCTTGCCAAGGATTTCAGTAACCTCAAACTTGGTCTTGTCAGCGGTCCACTCACCAATTCTCTTGTAGATAGCCTGCTTATTGCGATCGCGTGCATCGGCAGTGTTGAAGTCAGGGTTTGTGAGCCAATCCTCAAAACCAGTGGCCTTACAGAAGAGCTCAAAGTCTTTTGCACCACGCTGGAGGATGATGTAAACATAGTTGTTGGCGTCAATAGCCGAGTCAAGATTACCGGCAGGCTTACACTTATAGGTCCATCCAAGGACACCACCACCCTCAATATTTCCGGAGCGGGGAACGCAATCACCGAACTTACCGTCAGGATACTGCGGGAATTGAGTCAGATAGCCGATCTTATCAAGAGTGAGCTGGTCACGAGTCTTGATACGACAGAGGTTAAGACAAGCATTGTGCATTGACTGATAAACGTAGCAACCTTCGCCAGTGCGCTCACGTTGCTGAAGAGCGGCCAACAGACCGATAAGAAGGTGCATACCGGTGTTTGAATCACCGAGAGCTGCGCCACTCTGTGTCGGGATATTATCCTCGCCGGAGAACCAACCTGTGGTTGAAGCGGCTGCCGCTGTCACCTGTGCGATAGGTTCGTAAGCTTTCAGATCGGCATACTTGGAAGAGACAGGGAAACCCTTGATTGTGCCATAGATACACTTAGGATTGAGCTTATGGACCTGTTCCCATGAGAATCCGAGTTTGTCCATAGCTCCCGGGTGAAGATTCTCAACGAAGATATCAGCCTCTTGGATGAGCTTTGTCAGAATGGCCTTTCCATCGGGAGTCTTCGCATCGAGAGAGAGCGACTTCTTGTCGGAGTTGAGCTGAAGGAAATAATATGAAGGGAGATCGGGATTGAACTGGAGTTCCTTGCGGGTTGCATCGCCGACACCCGGGCGCTCGATCTTGATAACATCTGCGCCGAGCCACGCGAGCATTTGTGTACATGACGGACCGGACTGAACTTCAGTAAAGTCCACAACTTTAATTCCACTCAAAGGTGCTGTATTCATAATATAAAATAGATTAAGTTTATAATTTGTATTTTCAATCACGAAATAGTAAGAGACTTTCAGCAACAGGCTTCATTCATCCTACTTTCACTTTTAAAACAATATCATAACGTTAAAAGTTCTTCACCATCAAAAAATTTCATAAATTCTCTTTGCTGACGGAAAACCCACTTTAGATAGTGGCCTTGACTTTTGGATAGCTGAAAGGAATTTTGTAACTTCGCATTACTTTTCAAAAAAGAACGGCCTACGACCGTGTTGATGTCACCTTACCCCATCATTTAAAAATTTCCCACTTCTAAAAACAGATTAAAATGATTGAGATACTTCTTGCCTGCATAATTTTTATAATCGGATTGCTATTATATGAAGTGTATAAGCACATGCGCATGGAAAAAAATTTACGCAAGCTAAAAGAACGCATGCGCGAGACTAAGGACGCAATTGCAGAATTAAGAGAACAAAGGCCAAGACAATCTGTGTATATCTCAAGCAGTGATTCTGCCTCGTATGCCGAATCTTATGGAAATAAGACGGCGCACATTGACTTGAATGAAGATTATTTACAAGACTCAACCGATGAAACGATGACGGAAGAGCAACACGATTATGAAAATGCCCCTACTGAGCGCAGATGTGAGATTCTTAAGCAATTTGTGAAGAACCTACTCCGCGACCTCAATATGCAGCCCGAAGATATAGAGGGGAGAGATGAGTTTCAGGTAGCATTTCAAGGCGAAATGTTCATAATCAGAATCTCTGAGCATTTTGTCACGGTGATTGACCCCAACTGGCTGTCAATGGAAAAAGACTCATCAAAACTTAATCTCGTCAGAACAGCACTCAATTTCGCCAATATCCATACGGTGTATGCCGGCAATCTGAGTGTGCCGGATGAGGAGGGTATTCTGTACGTGTCATCCAATTATACATTCCCGTTCTATCCTGCGTTTAAAGAGGCGAAAGACTTCCTGAAATTCGTCTTACTCGGGGCGTTCGACTATAAAAAGGTGTTTCAGACCATCTATCAGGATCTTGACAAAAATGGCAACCCGTCGTTGACAGACTTGACCATGACAGTAGGCGGACTCACCTCTCCAACTCTGAATTAAGAATGTTCTTCTTAGGCTTGATCAGAGAGTAATATTGTTGTGGATGCCCCAGAGATCGACTCGGTGGATGCGATTCATCGCATTCACCGGGGGCAACAAAATCAAATCGTCCCCGATTCATACAAAGCGAGAATCAGGGACGATTTGCTATTATGAAAGTCGTTATCCGAAATCAACGGCGTCGGGATCCAGACCTGACTCGCCGAATATCGGAAGTGAATTTATGGCTTCCATATCTTCATCGGAGATATGGAAGTCAAATATGTTTATATTCTGACGGATTCTGTCGGGATTGACAGATTTTGGAATCGGGATAATATCGCTCTGCACTTCCCAACGGAGAGCGATCTGAGCTACGGTCTTGCCATATTTCCGGGCTAAGGAAAGAAGGAGCGGATTCTCAAAAATCCTGCCTCGCCCCAGTGGTGACCAAGCCTCTACTACTATATCCCTTTCGGCACACCATTCGCGAGTGGCTTGCTGGCGCATACCCGGATTACACTCTATTTGATTGACCATCGGAGGAATATTTGCGGAGGCCAGCAGCGGTTCGAGATGTGAGGGTTTGAAATTGCTCACTCCTATGCTCCTGACACAATTCAAATCAAGAAGATTCTCCAATGCTTTCCATGTAGAGGCATTTATCTCCTTCCAATCGTTATGATGAGTCGGGGAGGCCGGCCAGTGGATAAGATACATATCAAGATAATCAAGCCCAAGATCTGTCAACGAACGTTCGAAAGCACGCATGGTGGCATCATAGCCCATGTCGGTGGGCCAAACTTTACTCGTCACAAACAGAGCCTGGCGAGCGACTCCAGATTCGGCAAGAGCAGTGCCGACCATTTTCTCATTTTCATACTTTGCCGCCCCGTCAATCAGACGATAACCACTCTTTATCGCCTCACAAATGGCCGCCACTCCCTCGGAAGAATCCGGGGTGCGATATGTGCCAAATCCAATAGCAGGAATCAGCACATCATTGGATAATCTTATTTCTTTCATACCTATTATAACAAAAAGAAAGACAAATCTCCTTATGCAAAGAGAATCCACAGCGACAGAACGCCGTGGATTCTCTTTGAACGGGAATGACGGGAAGAATGAATTACTTTCCGGCAGAATCAATGTCACGAAGGAGAGTCTCGACCGCAACACGTAGCTGGTCGTCGATACCATTCACCACATCAACAGGTTTGTTGGCTACCTTCACGTCGGGTTCGAGCTGTGTATTTTCAAGGACAATGCCATCTTCGGTGCGGAATGCCACCACAGGAATACCGAATACGAGACTCCGGTCCTGAAGAGGAATCCAGTTGACACTTGACATGGTTCCGGGCACGGGCATACCTACAAGTTTGCCCATATTCTTGTGGCTATAGACCCAGGGGGTGCCGTGGGCATTGCTATAGTTAGCCTCGCAGATAAGCATGATGCTCGGTTTGTTCCAGCGACGGGAAGGCATCTCCGACGATTTGCGTCCGTGCACCTCCTGCGTGATATACTTCTCCCCGCTGAAGAGCACCTCTATATCCTCATGAAGACGGCCTCCACCATTCCAGCGCGTATCTATAACGATGCCATCCTTGCCAACATATTCACCGAGAAGCTTTGAATACACCTTTCGGAAACTGTCATCGTCCATGGCGGCGATATGCACGTATCCGAGACGTCCACCCGAGAGAGAGTCTACAATCTCCTGATTACGTTTAATCCAACGTTTGTAGAGCAGTCCTGAGATAGAGCCGGGATTGACCGGGAGCACTACCTCTTCCCATTCCTTGCCGGCGCCGTCCTTAAATGATACGAGAGTCTTTTTCTTCACGTCGCCGTTGAGCAGAGTGGCCCAATCTGTGTCGGCGGTCACCTTCTCGCCATTGACGGCTGTCAGGACTACACCCTTTACAACCTTACTTGTGGCGCGGTCAAACGGACCACCCTCAAGCACCTCCTCAACTACCAGACCGTCAGCCGGCATCGACATATCGAAGAGCAACCCCAAGGAAGCGGTGGTCTCCTCGGCGGCGGGAGCGAAATAACGACCGCCGGAATGAGAGACATTCAATTCTCCGAGCAATTCACTCAGAAGGTCGGCATAGTCATAATTATTATTGATATGAGGAAGGAAACGACGATAGTTATCAACATAGAAATGCCAGTCTATAGGCATCTGCGGCAGGTAGAAACGCTCCTGCGCCTCACGCTCCACATAGTCGAGCATCACCTCCCGCTCCTTAGCACGGTCAATCTTCACTTTGCCGGAGATAGAGACGTTCTTCATCTCCGGAGATTTGGGATTGAAATAGCTCACTTTATTACCAAGAATGAAGATATTTCCATCATTGTCAAGCTCAAGACGAGAATTTTGCAGACCGAGTTTCTTCACCAGCGATACGTCACCCTTCCGGAGATTAGCCTTCCAGAGGTCGTAGTCTCCCTCTACGGCGGAGAGATAATAGAGAGTCTCGCCATCCTTGGAAAGAGTAAAGTCGCCGATAAAGGAGGAATTGGGAGTGAGACGCACGGTGCGGTCTTCGATGCCCGGCTCTATAGCCACTGCGGGAGATTCCGCCGACTTTCCGTTCCTATTCTCCTCTTTGGATTTCTTATCCTTCTTCCCTTTTTTATCTTTGCTCTCGTCGGCCTTGGCTGCATCCTTCTTCTGCTGATCCTCCACCTCCTTGAGGAGAGCGAAATCCTCTTCTGAAAGACGATAACGATCGTAGGCTTCCTTATTCAGAAAAGCCATCATCACGTCATATTCCGAGCCCCATGAAGCATGGTTGCGCATGCCGTAACGCTCCGATATCCAAAGCACGGCGTTGCCATCGGGACTCCACCGCGGAATCTCATCGAAATAGCCGGTGCGTGTGACGGGAGTCATCTCGCCGGAAGCCACATCAACTATAGCAATGTCACCGTAAGGCTCGTGCATAGGATTGCATACGCTCATCACAAGACGACGGCTGTCAGGACTCCAGACAAAGTGGGCTTCACCATTTCTATAATTGGTGAAAGGTTCGTCACCGAGTTTCTTGACTTCACCCGTGGTGAGGTCTTTCACCATAAGTCGGTTGCGATCGTAGACAAAAGCCATCTTCTTACCGTCAGGCGAGATCACCGGCATACCTCTATCAACACCGTCATTCTTGAAGAGCGGAGTTTCTTCGATAAGAGTGGCATTGGAGAAGTTGGGGTCATCCTTACGCACAATCTTCGCGCAATAGATATTGCTGACGCCATCACGCAGAGAGGCATAATAGAGTGAGCGGCCGTCGGCTCCCCATGAGATTTCGCCCTCCATAGCGGGAGTAGACGTAATCTGTTTTGTGGAAGGATATTCCGTAGAAGTGACAAAGAGCTCTCCACGCACAGTATATGCCACTTGTTTGCCGTCAGGAGAGACGGCGGCCTCGTTTGCTGAAGAGAACGGGACGGAGCTAATCTCCTCATCATTTATCTCCACGACATCCACAGGCAGCTTGACAGCCTTACCGTCTCGACCGAGAGTAAATATCTCACCATTGTAGGTAAAAGCCAGAGTGCCATCCGAGGCTGCACTCAAGAAACGGACGGGGTGATCGGAAAAATTCGTCAGCTTGCGCACGGAGGCACCGGGAGTCATATCTGAGGCGGCATACACATTAAAAGAGTCGCCATCACGTTCGGAGAGGAAGAACCACTCCGAGGAAGCCGGCATGACAGCTGGCCAACGATCCTCACCGGCTATGTCCGTGAGATTGGTGTGAGAGCCATCAGCAGGATTATAAATCCATATATCGCGTGTCACGGAGGATGTGTGGTGTTTGCGCCATTTGTCCTCCAGACCTTTTATATCTTCATATAAGAAGCGTCCGTCAGGGAGCATAGAAATATTGACAGCAGGCACCGGAAGGATCTGCACCATACTTCCACCCTCGGCAGGGACGGAATAGAGTTCGCTCAATGGAGCGAACGGGGCCTGAATGCTTGAGGCAGGATCTTGAATTGTGGCAGAAAAAATGATGTTGCGACCGTCGGGTGAGAAAGCCTCCGGAATCTGTTTGGCAGAATTAAAGGTGAGACGCCTGGGATTACTTCCGTCAGCGGCCATCACATAGACATCGCGGCCGCCATTGCGGTCGGAAGCGAAAGCAATTCTGTCGCCAGATGGCGACCAAACGGGATTACTTTCGTAAGAGTCACCGGAGGTGATACGCTGAGCGGCTCCACCGCGGGTGCTAACCGTATAAATATCGCCCTTATAAGAGAAGGCAATTCTACTGCCATCGGGAGATATTTTAACGTCGCGTGTCCACATAGGGGCGACAGCCGAAGCAGAGATCGATGCCAGAGCGAGAACTGACGATATAAAAGTCCTTTTCATGTGTCAGGATATTGGAATTCAATTTTGTTGCGAAGTTAACAAAAGTCCTCTAAACAGACAAATCAAGAGGATGAAGAAAAAATTATGCAAAAAAATTTGGTGGATAAAAAAATCCTTACTAATTTTGCATCGTCAAACGGGAGAGACAAGGATGTTAACCCCGAATGAAGACATAAATTGCCTTGTGGTGTAATGGTAGCACGCAGGTTTCTGGCACCTTTAGTGAGGGTTCGAGTCCTTCCAAGGCAACCATAGAAAGAGCCGAGTCAAATGACTCAGCTCTTTTTGTAGTTTTGCAGGTGGAGTAATTATTAGGGGTATGTCCCACCATGTGAAACATACCCCGCAATATTAGAGCTATCAAAGCTTTCATAGATATCAAAGCTATCAGAGATATCTGAACTATGAAAGATATCTGAGCTACCGAAGCTTTTGGACTATGGAAGCTGAGGATTGGCGGGAGCTATCGCATCGCGATACCAGTCNAGGGTGCGATAGTAAGTGTCGAAGTCGGCTTCGGACGATGAAAACCAATGGCAGTTTATCCCACCGAAATTTTCTTCGGGGATAAGGTATTCGGAACGTAGGGGCCCGTAGCCGGGATAGGAGAAATTAAAGCTGCTTGATTTCTTATATAAGGTAAGGTCTGAGAGAAGTTCCATAAATCTATTCGCTTTCTCAAAGCGATCCTGACTTTCAGCATTTGTNGATGTGAAGCCGAGGGTGAATTGGCGGAAGTCGTAGAAGGGGCCGCAGGGNTTGCGACTGTATTTCAGCAGNCTCCCGGCAGCCGGAGCTGTTGCGTCGGCATAAAGGGAACGGGCTGCCACGGCCAGTTCTTCAAGGCCTGATGTGCGAAGGACAGCGATTGTGAAGCTCTCATTTTGCTCAAGATAATAGTCGGCAAAGAGATCGGCAGCTCCTACAAGGTTGGGGTCTGATTTGAGAAGAAGCGGGATAGTGCGGTTGTATGGCATTCCGGGCGACCATACCTCAGTGGGATAGCCGACGAAATAGTCGCATTTGTCGCGAAGCTGATATATGGTTTCTATCCCGCTCATGTAGCAAGCGTCAAACCAGATAAAGTCGAATTTCCCTGCGGGGATGGCGTCAGCAAGTTCATCGATATTCATATAATCGGTGAGGCCACCATATTTATCCATTCCGAAGGCACGGTTGACTATCACCTGTTCGGGATGCTTAACGTCTTCGTGAGACCATCCTGTGCCGTGCGACCAAAGGATAAGTCCATACTTCTCGGCGGGACACAGACCCGTCATATCATCGATCACCTGACGGAGTCTGAAAGGNTCAGTGGAGAATGTCTTACGGTCATATTCTCGCAAAGTATCGAAAGCACACACTCCCCCACTGCTCTTCCTGAGTTCGAGAAGAGATGCAGACTTGGCGCCGGGACTCACCACGTATGCAAACACCGCATANTCTCCGAGATCTATGCCTTCTGCTCCCTGTTCAATCTCCCTGAGATCGTCAAGACAGTTGCCATACAGATTATTGGAGGCAACGGCATAGAGCAAAATCGCTCGCTTCAAGGGAGCGGGAGCAGACACAGGAGGTTCTGGTTTTTCTGTGCATGCGGAGAGAAGGCCCGAAAAAATACAGGCAACAAGAAGAAAGAGGCAGGAATATGTAAATCTCTTCATATCAAATNTCGTAAGTAGCCAAGCAGTTATAAATAGCCAAGCAGACACTCAGTAGGTATGTCGCTGATTAATGGCAATTATACCGTTATAGTAACGAAACTGACCTAAGAAATATTATTNGGAANTNCGCTTGAGGAAAGCGAAGCTGACAGTCGACGTCATATCAGCTACGCCATATCATCTAAATGGAGCTAAACAACTTTCATAAAAAATTGTTAAGATAATATAACGGAGCGGGATTCAATGACAAGTTTCATGAGAATGGGTGTCATGTCCTGGTTCACCTCAATTAACTCAGTTGAACTATGTGTATCCTCAAGGGAGGGGTACACACAAAAATTGCACTAAAACACAAGATGAAAAAATCCATTATCTGGTTGTTAACGATAGTGATGGCTCTGACATTCGGAGCCCTTCTCTATTTTCAGATAATGTATCTTGAGAATATGGTAAAGATGCGCGAGGGACAGTTTTCGGAGAGTGTGATGCGCGCCCTTTCGGCCACGGCAGACTTCCTTGAGCGTCAGGAGACTCTTCATTACCTTGAAGAGGATGCACTCGCCATGCAGACTAACCAGACTGGAGAATATGCGCTTGAATATACGCCTCAGAATGGACACCCATCCGGGGGCACGCTCACCTACCCCTCTCCCACTGCCAGCATAAGCGGGCGATATAGAGATATTCAGGAGGTGATACGCATGCAATATCTCTATCAGCAGGAGCTGCTGAATGAGGTGATACTCACTATCATGCGGGATTCAGGTTCGCGTCCGGTGATACAGAGAGCAGATAGCACCATGCTCCGCGAGCGACTGACCACCGAGTTGCGCAACAACGGCTTGCAGGTTCCTTTCGCATTCAGCATCGCTGACAAAAAGGGGAATCTTATTTATTCCACCGGTGATTATGACACTGAAGCTCCGCAGGGAGAGATCTATACTCAGCCCCTGTTTCAGCATTCAGACAGTTCCTATATGCTACTTCTTGAATTTCCGACCAAGCGAAATTATATCTTCTCCTCCGTAAGATTTATCATTCCTACACTGGCTTTCACGCTCATATTGCTTGTGGTGTTTCTATACACAATTATTCTTGCTTTCCGACAGAAGCGACTGACTGAGATGAAAACAGACTTCATCAACAACATGACTCACGAGCTTAAGACCCCTATAAGCACAATTTCTCTGGCGGGACAGATGTTAAGCGATCCGAGTGTCAGGAAGTCTACTTCGATGCTTGAGCATCTTTCGGGAGTGATCACTGAGGAATCGAAGCGACTACGGTTTCAAGTGGAGAAAGTACTCCAAATGTCTGTATTCGACAATAGCACGTCGGCGGCGTTGAAACTGACCACAGTGGATGCTGACAAGATAATATCAGGCGTTGTAAAGAACTTTAAGATAAAGGTAGAGAAATTCGGAGGTCAACTGACATGTCGGCTTGATGCCAAAGACTCGGCAGTGAGAGTGGATGAGATGCACTTCACCAATGTGCTCTACAACCTGCTGGACAACGCTGTCAAATATATGCGGGAGGAGGTGGCACCGGAACTTGAGATCTCAACACGCGATATTGACGGGCGAAGGCTTGAGATAAGAGTAAAGGATAATGGGATTGGTATAAAGAAAGATGATTTAAAGCGCATTTTTGATAAGTTCTTCCGGGTCTCTACAGGCAATCGGCATGATGTCAAGGGGTTCGGTCTCGGACTGGCATACGTCAGAAAGATGGTGACAATGTTTGACGGCACCATACGGGTGGAAAGCGAACCCGGAGAAGGCACCACATTCATCATTGAGTTGCCGCTTGCCGTGGAGGATAACGAGTGAGATGACTCGGTAGAAGATTTGACTCAGCGAAGATGATGCTTAAGAGAAACAAGAAAAAATTGAAAATCAGAAAAAACGATATCTATACGAAATATTAATGAAGCAGAAGGAGGGATCGCTAACTCAAGAGGAGATTACGATAGCGAAACTGACCGAAGCACTAAAACGATAAACTAATGGAGGATAAAATCAAGATTCTACTTTGCGAGGACGATGAGAATCTGGGTATGCTTCTCAGGGAATTTCTTCAGGCGAAGGGATTCAATGCCGATCTCTTTCCGGATGGAGAGAGAGGATATAAAGAGTTTTTGAAAGGACAATATGACCTGTGTGTACTTGATGTGATGATGCCTAAGAAAGACGGATTCACTCTCGCTCAGGAGATAAGGAATATCAATCGCGATGTTCCCATCATTTTCCTTACGGCCAAAGCCTTGAAGGAGGATGTGCTGGAGGGATTCAAGATAGGAGCAGATGATTATATCACCAAACCCTTCTCAATGGAGGAGCTTGTGTTCAGAATCGGTGCTATCCTCCGGCGTGTAAAAGGGAAGAAAGAGAAGGAGATAACGCTCTATAAGCTTGGCAAATTCACTTTCGACACGCAAAAGCAAGTGCTGATTTCTCCGGAAAAAACTCAGAAGCTCACTACCAAAGAGAGCGACCTGCTCGCCCTTCTTTGTGCCCATCTCAATGATATTCTGGAGAGGAATTATGCTCTGAAATCAATTTGGATCGATGATAATTATTTCAATGCCCGAAGTATGGATGTCTATATCACCAAGCTTCGCAAATTGCTGAAGAGTGATCCCTCTATCGAGATTATCAATATCCACGGAAAAGGCTATAAACTTATTGCTCCAACTGATGGAGCATCCGAATAATACTACGGCCCCCATCACGCAGCTTCCGGATGAATATGACTGAAAACTGCGATGNCAGCATTAACATTTTATGCGCGANGGGGCCTGAAGAAAAAGCCGGCTCTCTTACTGTTGCGTAAGAGAGCCGGCTTTTTATCTGACGGGAAACTGCTGATACGGGTCGTACAAGACCACTATGGATCAGAGAGAGAAAAGTGGCGAGATGAAAGCGTCCGGCAGGTGTTCAATTTCGTACGAGTCTTTATTACCCGTAATTGCGATTATATCAAACCGACAACTGAAGTCGTGTTCCTGGAGAGCGAGATACGTGTCAGCACTTTTGGCCATCATTCGCATCTTTTTTTCATCTATAGCCTCAACGGGATCTTCTCCTTCTCCACTTCGGGATTTGACNTCAACGAAAACTATTTCTATCCCTTGTTGTGCTATTATGTCAATTTCACGGCGTCGGGATTGACCGCTGCGCCATCTTCTTTCGCGAATCGTGTAGCCATGAGAAAGAAGATAGTCGGCAGCAATCTGCTCGGCCTGTTCGCCCCACTCGTTGTTATATGCCATTACAGAATCAGAACGCCTTGAACGACATGTCAAGACCTTTGACACTGTGTGTGAGCGCACCTACAGAAATAAAGTCAACGCCTGTCTCTCCATAAGCACGGAGAGTGTCGAAGGTGATCCCACCCGATGACTCAGTCTCCACACGTCCGTCGACAAGTTTAACGGCTTCACGGGTGAGTTCGGGTGTGAAGTTATCGAACATGATACGGTCTACACCTCCGACGGCAAGAACACGACGAATATCATCAAGCGAACGAACCTCNACCTCTATTTTAAGATCGTCACGTCCGTTCTCCTTACAATACTCTTTGGCACGCTCGATAGCCTTCTNAATACTTCCTGCAAAATCAATATGATTATCCTTGATNAGGATCATGTCAAAAAGACCGATGCGGTGATTGACACCGCCGCCTATCTTGACGGCTTCCTTCTCCAGCATGCGCATTCCGGGAGTGGTCTTGCGAGTGTCAAGAACACGAGTATGGAGACCTTTCAGTTCATCGGCATACCGGCGGGTCATTGTGGCGACACCGCTCATGCGCTGCATGATATTAAGCATTGTGCGCTCTGCAATCAGCAAAGATCTCACCGGACCCTCTGCGATGAAAGCCACGTCACCGGGATTGACTTCCGCACCGTCCGCTATATATTCCTCCATGCGAATGGACTGATCTACGAATGCAAACACCTTACGGGCAATCTCCACTCCCGCAAGTATACCCTTCTCCTTAATAATAAGGCGAGAGCGTCCCATAGCGTCTGCAGGGATAGTAGATAAAGTGGTGTGATCTCCGTCACCAAGATCCTCCGCGAATGCGAGTTGGAGGAGATCATCTATAAGTTCGTCTCTTGTTTTCATTTTGAGTATCTCTTATTTTTTGTATTTTTGCAATGTAAGTAGCTCAGTAGCCACTTAGGAAAGAGGATTGCAACATCGGGCATATCCACCGGATTATCTTTCGCAGGCGAGTTATGATCGATCACAGCTACAGTCCAACCCTTTCTTCAGCCGAAAACAGAAGTTGCCAAGACAATTACTTAGACTATAAACACTCATATTGTCAGATGGAGATAGAATTGCTCACTGTCGGCAAGACCACGATAAAATTCGTGGCAGATGCCATATCGGAATACGAAAAACGACTTAAAAGATATATTCCTTATCGAATCACGTCATTACCGGACGTAAAGAACAGTCGCAGCCTCACGGAAGAGAAGCAAAAGCAGGCCGAAGGGACCGCATTGCTCCAGAAGCTCACTCCCTCCGACCATGTCGTTCTTCTTGACGAACGAGGGAAAGAACTCACTTCTATGGAATTTGCCAACTATCTTCAGAAGCAGATGTTGACCGGAAAGAAGCGGACGGTGTTCGTCGTAGGCGGTCCATACGGATTTTCAAAAGAAGTCTACGACCGCGCCGATTCGTTGCTTTCGCTCTCAAAGATGACCTTCAATCACGAGATGGTCAGGGCATTTTTCACAGAGCAGGTTTATCGGGCGATGACAATACTGCGAGGCGAACCCTATCATCACGAGTGAGAATCCAGAAATCGGGAAGCGATTGGAGCATAGCAGTCAATACGGCGGTCGCGCAGGAAAGGCCACCAATGGCGTACATCCTCAGTGCGTCTGCGGCTGATGGGCACAATAGCTTCGCAAGCACTTGACTCAGGAGCCTTGAAAAGGAACTCACCCTGAGGGCCGGCCACAAAACTGGTGCCCCAGAAGTCGATGCCGGAAGTGACGCCCGACGGATCTTCTTCAAATCCACATCTGTTGACACTGATAACCGGAACTCCGTTGGCCACTGCATGGCTTCTCTGTATCATCACCCAAGCATCCCGTTGACGGGCACGTTCGTCGGAAGAATCATCCGGATTCCATCCTATGGCAGTGGGATATATGAGCATCTCCGCACCACGGAGAGTCATAAGCCTGGCAGCCTCGGGATACCACTGATCCCAGCACACCATCACCCCCAGACGACCAACAGAAGTCTGAATAGGTATAAAATCAAGATCACCCGGAGTGAAATAAAATTTCTCATAGAAACCCGGGTCGTCGGGAATGTGCATCTTGCGGTAAGTGCCTGCCACTGAGCCGTCAGAGTCAAATATAACGGCTGTGTTATGGTACAGACCCGGTGCNCGTCTTTCAAAAGCACTTGTGACGAGCACAACATTGTTGGCTNCCGCCACCTCAGAATAGAAATCAGTGAAATCGCCCGGCAGAGAGACTGCATAACGGAAATTAGCCACATCCTCAGTCTGACAGAAATAGGGAGAATCGTGCAACTCTGAAAGCACTATAAGACGTGCGCCCTCGGCAGCGAGATTCTCGATGGAAGAACGGTTTCTCTTACGGTTCATCTCTATATCATCTGAGAAAGATCTCTGGATGATACCTACCTTTATAATGTCATCGTCAACCATCTCTTCTTCGAGGATAGAGGAATCTTCTTGATGAATCATAAAAAATATCGTTAAGGGGGGAAAGTCGTTGTTATATCGTTAAGGAGAAGGTAATTTATACAGTTTGAATATCGGTCTGACCCGGATACAGTTGCATTGTGGCGCAATGGAGCGAGCCATGTTGACGCAACAGAGTCAGGCACTCAATGCCCACCACCTTATGAGCAGGATATGCCACCTTCACCATCTGCATGGCCAGCAGGTCATTTTCAGGCTGTGCATAGGTCGGCATGAAAACCACACTGTCGGTCACGAGGAAATTGGCGTAAGTGGCCGGAAGTCGTTCTCCCTCCGGAGATAACACCGGCGAGGGGAGCGGAAGCTCAACGAGATTGAAAGGATCACCCTCCGCAGTGCGGAACAGAGTGAGTTGGGCACGCATCTTAAGCAAATCTTCAAACTGAGGATCATCCACGTCGCGGCAGCCGGTAAAAAGAATCGTGTCGCACGGAGCCAGACGAGCCAGAGTGTCAATATGCGAATCTGTGTCATCTCCCTCCAAGGCTCCATAGTCGAGCCAGAGGATATGATTCACGCCCAGTCTCTCTCCAAGGATATCATTGAGAGCTTCCTTTGATTTCTGACCATTGCGATTTGGCGAGCATAGACAGCGGGATGTGGTCAGCAGGGTGCCACTCCCGTCAGTCTCCACCGAACCGCCTTCAAGCACAAAATCGCGGTTATTACGATATGAACCTTCGCTAAGAATCCGAGAGTCAGCGAGAAACAGATTGACAAGATTATCTTTATCAGCCGCAAACTTCAATCCCCAGCCATTAAATCCGAAGTCAAGAGAATATAATCTCTCATCCTTCTTCACGGCTAACGGACCATAATCGCGAGTCCACGTATCATTATATTCCGCCTCAATAAAAGAGATGAGCGACGAATCACAATCAGATAATAATTGCATGGCACCCTTCCTGTCGCGACAGAGTAGAAGCACTCTGCAACCCTCGGCTGTAAAAGTCTTTATAATTCTGTGATATTGATCGCGAGCTTCATCGAGAATATAATCCCAGTCGGTGTGTTCATCCGGGAGAGCCATAAGAATACCCTCCTGGTGCTCCCATTCGGGTAAGAAACATCGTGTCATATTCATTTATTTAAGAGTGAGTCACGCTCAGAATAAGTTTAATACACTTCAAAATTATAAATTATTATCGGGATGAGAAAGGATTAGTCGTTTTTTTGCAATAATTTTTGATTGCGTTATTTGATTGCAGCATTGTCAAACCATTTTTGGTGAGTAACTTTTTCATAAGCAACTGCTCAAATTAAAACGATATAATAAAAGTCAAAACAGGTGGCGTATATCTCGCATATCATCCGCTTGTCGATTTTGGCCGCTTCGGCTTTGTCTCTCAGTCACGATGCCCGCATCGCTCGTTGCCTCCGTAGCCAAATCCGCTCAAAATCGCCAGAGCGTATAATATGTGTTTTATTTGACCGGCTACTTATTGGAAATTCAGTATTTTCAGCCAGCCGGATGGGAAAATCAAAATATTTTCGTATCTTCGCGCTAAATTGACTCAGAAATGGCAACCATGCAGAAACACGATACGGCTAAAGAATTTGCAGAGGCGATTAAAATATGTCGCGACCTTTTTGAAAAGAAACTCACTGACTACGGCACTTCCTGGAGAGTGATGCGTCCGCGGAGTCTGACTGATCAGATATTCATTAAAGCGCGCCGGATACGCACTCTTGAAGATAGCGGCGGCACAGGTAGGGTTGACGAAGGAATAGAACCGGAGTTTATCGGAATAGTTAATTATGGTGCGATAGCTCTTATCCAGTGTCGTCTCGGTGCCGGAGAACCCATATCGCCCGAGGAAGGACTGCGGCTCTATGACCATGAACTTGAGGAGGCAACCGCTCTTATGGCCGATAAGAATCATGACTATGACGAGGCGTGGCGAGAGATGAGAGTGAGCAGTTTCACCGACATAATTTTGCAAAAAATCTACCGTACCCGTGAGATAGAAGATCACCAGGGGAAGACAATAGCAAGCGAAGGGATAGAGGCCAATTACAGAGATATGATAAACTATGCGCTTTTCGCCCTCATCAGACTCAATGAAAAATGAATCCGGAAGTACATACGGAAAAGACAATACACAGTGAGACACTCACGGCAGTCTCAGACACCACAACCGGGACAAAGCGCAAAGGCGTAGAGAGATTCAACGGATTGCTGACGTGGATGGTGCGTCTGCTCACCGGGGGGGTATTCCTATACTCCGGATTTGTAAAGGCCGTGGATCCATGGGGATCGCTTTATAAATTCAATGAATATCTTGCCGCAATGGGCATAAATGTGTGGCCAAATCTGGTTTTGGCGGGAGTATTCATTCTCTTCACAGCCGAATTCCTTATCGGAGTGTTTTTATTGAGCGGCAGCTTCCGGCGTACCACTCCCCTCGCCTGTCTGGCATTCATGTGTGTGATGCTGCCGCTGACGCTCTGGGTGGCTGTGAGTGATCCGGTGAGCGATTGCGGATGTTTCGGAGATGCACTGATTATATCAAACTGGGCGACTTTCTGGAAGAATGTCGTGCTCAGCGTCTGTGGAGTCTGGTTGCTTAAGAACAACAGGAGATGTCGATGTCTGGTGACGCCCGCCCTTCAATGGATAGCTTGTGTCGCCACATCCCTTTATATCATTATCATCGGATTAATAGGTTTCGAATATCAGCCACTTATAGATTTTCGACCCTATCAAGTCGGTACGGTTTTGTTTGATATCAGCGATGACGGCTTTTCCTCGGAACCCTCATATCGGTTTATTTATGAGAAAGACGGCGTGAAGCACGAATTTGGTGAGGATGACGAACTTCCTGACGAGGCCGACGGATGGATCTACGTAAGCCGTAGAGAAATAAAAGCATCTACCGATTCCGATGCCCTCGGCTCAACAGAGAAAAATCTCAGAGTATGGGATGAGAAAGGAGAAGAAGATCTCACCGACGACCTGATTGAAGAAAGTGAGGGAAAAGACCTCTATTTGCTTATGCCTGCGCTTTCCAACGTGAGCATCGCAAGTTCTTATAAGATCAACTCCTTATACACTTGGGCTAACAAGAACGATATACGAGTGTCGGCAATCGTGGCCGGCAGTAGTGCGGAGATTGACAGCTGGCGAGACCTCTCAATGGCAGAATATCCTATCTACACTGCCGATGACACTGCGATAAAGGAGGTGGCCCGAGGGAATCCTGCGGTGATATATGTGGAGAATGACACAATAGTCTGGAAAAGCACTCTGAAGACACTCCAGACGGATGACTTTCTGGCACCCGACATCACCACGGACCCACGAAGTTTTAAAAGAGCGGATAATGTAACGCTTTATAATATCACCATGATATGGATAGCCATCATTATGGTATTGATCGTCACTTCATTGCTTCCGTATCTGAAAAGAACCTATCTGCCCGTCATCTTCAAATCCTCACATCATAAGGACAGGTAATCGTCAAGATCCAGCCTTGCATTAGCAAGAGCATGGAGAAGCGCGAGGTGAGTCAGACGTGCTTCGAGGAAATAGTTACGCTCGTTGAGGTATTCAATGAGCGTGATTACTTTTCCTTTATATGCCTTCATAAGAAGGTCGGATTCGTCAGTATCCGCGAGAAGGACAGATATGGCCTCTACCTGATTTTTCAGTTTGCAGAGCCGCTTGAGTGAAACCTCTATACCAGTGAGCCGATCAGCGTTGGCACACTCAAGGCGATATTCAGATGCCTTCACAGCCGCCTTAGCAGCTTTCCGTCTGTCCTTGTTAGAGAATAAGGGAATTGAAAGACCGAGGGAGCCACCGTTGAAGTGCGCACCATCCTCGAAAGCATGGCGTAAAGCAAGAGAAATGCCCGGAAGGCTCTCTCTCGCTGCAGTAGATTCTGATAGACGAGCCAATCCGAGAGCAGCAGCAGCCTCCCTTTCATCTGCCGACATTCCATTAAAAGTAGTCTCATCAGGAGCCTCCACCGCCGGAAAGTCGCAATCAAGAGATACGAGAAGCGGCGAACAGTCGGCACCATATATAGCGGAGAGAGCCACAATCGATGCCTGCATATTGTCCTGTGCCTCAACCCGACTTGCTTCAAGTGAAAGACGTTCGAGACGTAATTTGGAGAGATCCAGACGAGTCATCTCCCCTCCCCGCAATCCTTTTTCAGCAAGCATAGCCACAGAATCGTTAGCTGCGGACATCTCATCATAGAGTGCTGATGTGCGCACAGCCAGAATATAGTCAAGCAGCAGCCTCCGGATTTCAATCATTGTCTTATTGCGGGCCACCTTCTCGGAAGTCCGGTTTATTATCTCCAGTTCCTTTGCCTCCTTTCGGCGTGCCGCATAGACTCCGGGCCAATCAATACTCCATCCCAGTGACAAACTCCATCGGTCGGACTCACCGGCGGGAGCGGCCAGATATTCCCCCTCCAATTCCGGATCGGGAAGATTAGTCTCTGTCAAAGAAGAGATACGCTGTGCTTCATTCTCCAATGACAAAGAGCGGAGAGAGGGAGCCCTATCGAGGATGCGCAAGGCCACATCATCAATAGATTCGCCCGATGCCGGCGATACTGACAAAACCAATGAGAAAGCGAACACCGGAATCTTCAATCCACGGAGAGAGAAACCGCAACCATTCAGTATTTTCATAAATAGTTTACTTCTGATATTTGGAATATATGGCGGGAATAATGAAGATATTGAGGAGAGTAGAACTGACGAGTCCTCCCAAAATCACGACAGCCATAGGAGCCTGAATCTCATTTCCGGGACTTGAGCCCCGTAAAGCGAGCGGCACAAGAGCAAGAGCGGAAGTGAGAGCAGTCATCAAAATCGGGTTCAGACGGTCACGTGAGCCTTGAATCACTCTATCGCGCAAAGGCATTTCCTCCTGTTCGAGCATATTATAACGCGAGATGAGCAACATACCATTACGCACAGAGATGCCGAAGAGGGAGATAAAACCAATTATGGCCGGAATATTAAGTTCGCTACCCGTAAGCCATAGAATCAGCACACCTCCTATGACTGCCAGCGGCATGTTCAGCAGAATGATAAGCGATTGCGAGACCTTGCGGAATTGCATATACAGCAGAAGGAAAATCAGAAAGACAGCTCCAATGGAAGTAATGGCAAGCGTACGGGAAGCAGATTCCTCGCTCTCGAACTGACCTCCATAAACGATAGAATATCCTTCCGGCAAGACTATCTCCTTTTCCACGTTTGCACGAAGACGCTCCACAGCTCCGCGAAGGTCGCCTCCGTCTACATTAGCCGAGACTATAAGACGTCGAGACACATTTTCTCTATTTACGGTGCTGGGACCTGACGATGATATGATATCGGCGAGATAATCCAATGGAACAGGTCCGAACCTTGTGTCAATCATCAATGACCTTATGCCCTCAATGGTGCATACCTCATCATCGCGGAAGCGTACTGTCACATCATAGGGAAGATTTTCTCCTACTACCATAGAGACCGGGAATCCACCGAGAGCCACCGACACAAAACGATTGAATTGCGGAAGCGTCACCCCATAGCGTGCCAGCATATCCCGCCGCGGACGGATATCTATCTGAGGACGGGGAATCTGCTGCTCCACATTGATATCCACAAGTCCGCCAGACTCCTGCATTATCTCCTGGATATTTTTGCCCAATGAGTAAAGGCGATCAAGGTCAGAGCCAAAAATCTTGACTGCAATCTGGGCCTCGCTGCCGGAAAGCATCGCATCAATACGATGGCTTATAGGTTGACCAATCTCCACGTTCACGCCCGGAAGGTCATGAAGTTTGTCGCGGATGTCTGCCATGACTTCCCTCTTGGAGCGTCCGGAGGAGAGATTATAGGGTACCTCGATTTCAGAGACATTCGAACCAAGCGAATGCTCATCGAGTTCGGCGCGACCCGTCTTACGCGATGTCAGCAACACCTCCGGCACCTCACGGATAAGAGTCTCCGCCCGTCGGCCGATACTGTCGCTTAGTTCAAGAGATATACCTGGGAGCGCACTCACATTGACTGTGAAAGAACCTTCATTGAATGATGGGAGAAAACTGCGTCCAAGGAAAGGGAATACAACACATGCAAGTATGAAGAGGAGGGCCGCCACAATATATATAGGCCCCGGACGGTCAAGCACTTTTGAAAGCATACCCTGATAGTGGCGACCAAGGATTCTGACCACCTTCGGATCCTGCTCATCATTCTTCAGAGCATCCTCATCCTCCTTCTTATCACGGCCTAAGAGGAAATAGCACAGCACCGGAGTGAGCGTCAGAGCCACAATTGTGGAGGCCACGAGAGCGATTATGAAGGAAAGCCCCAGCGGCACCAACATTCTTCCTTCAATACCAGTGAGGAAAAAGAGAGGAAGAAAACTTGCAATGATGATAAGAGAGGAGTTGAGAATCGGAAGCCGCACCTCCCGCGATCCCTGAAACACTATCTCAGAGACACTGCGACGACTGTCGGCAGGCAGCTTACGATTGATACGCAAAAGTCGATATACATTCTCTACATCCACAATTGCATCATCGACCAACGATCCTATGGCAATGGCTATACCGCCCAGCGTCATGGTGTTGATTGTGAATCCCAGAAGATCAAGAATCAGGAGAGTAACGACTACCGACATCGGAATAGCAACAGAGGAAATGACCGTAGTGCGCCAGTTCATGAGGAACACAAAGAGTACTATCACCACGAATAAAGCACCCTCAAAGAGTGAGACCTGCAGACTTGAAACAGAGTTGTCAATAAAATCTGCCTGCCGGAATATGTCAGTATTAATTGTCACACTTCGCGGAAGTGTCTTTCTTGCCGATTCTATTTCTTCAAGCAGTTTATCGGTGAGTGACACAGAGCCTACCTGGGGTTGCTTGGTGACAGTAAGGAGCACTGCGGGAGTAGAATTGACAGAAGCTTTTCCAATCTCCGGAAGATGTGGGGATCGTGACACCTCAGCTATGTCGGCCAGAACGAGCGGTGTAACGCTGTCGGACGGAAGAGGTGTATTTTCCAACTCCTTGATATCGGCCGTGGCAACCGGAGTCTTCACAAGATACTCATTGCCATAATCATATATTATGCCGCCGGAGGCATTCGAATTGAAATTTTCAAGAGCTTCCAAAACATCAGAAAGGACAACGCCTCTATGTCTCATTTTGGCCGGATCAAGCGCCACACGAAATTCTTCAACCTCGCCTCCGATAACAGCAACTGCGGAGACCCCTCCCACGGAGAGCAGACGCGGGCGTAGATTTCTATCGGCCAATGATCTTAATTCTCCCTGAGAAAGAGAATCCGAAGTGAGTCCGACAATCAATATCTCGCCGAGNATAGAAGACTGCGGACCGAGAACCGGCACTCCTANACCCTGGGGNAGAGATCCCTGAATACCGGAAAGACGCTCTGTGACCGTCTGACGGGCCACTGCCATATCCGTGGACCAGTCAAANTCTACCCAGACCACTGAAAAACCGGTGGCAGAAGAGCTTCTGACTCTTCGAACTCCAGATGCACCGTTCATTGTTGTCTCCACGGGGAAAGTGACCAGCTGCTCCACATCNTCCGGNGCCATGCCGGGAGCCTCGGTCATCACTACCACTGTAGGAGCATTGAGGTCGGGAAAGATGTCAACCTCAGTACGCATAATTCTTATCATTCCCAGCGCGAGCAACAGAGCGCAGAGCGCGAGAATTATCACTCGGTTGGAAAGAGAGAACTTTATTATTCTGTCAAGCATAATCAATGATTGTGAGTGTGACCCGGAGGAGCTATAGCGGATGTCTCAGCCATTCTGACAATAGAAGCACCCTTCACCACTACNTCCTCATTTTCCTTCAGACCNTCGAGAACNTCGACTCTCANACCATCGGATGCTCCGATCGTCACAAGTCTTTTTTCATACACATCATCATGATCATGCAGTCGGACGTAGGCATAATAGTTGCCCTGCATTTCTATCAGAGCCTCGCGCGGCACTGTGAGTACGCCTTCACGCGGACGGCCGGTGAGATATACTTCCGCATACGAACCCGGCACAATCTTTCCATTTCCGTTAAAAGTGAAATAAACGGGTACGTATCCTCCACGNGCCGGACTAATATTTCCGGGCGACAAAGNTTGACCACCAAGTTCGCGGAGACTGAAAACCTCAGATGAACAGTCCGGACGGAAATTAGCAGAGACAAAAGCAGGGACTGATGAGATATACCTCTCCGGNACATCGGCNCGTAATGTGAGCCGAGAATTGCGAACCACCAAAGCCACCGGAGTGCCTACCTCTACAAAGCCACCGGAAGAAACAAACACTTCTGCAATGACACCCGCTGCGGGCGACACCACAGACGAACTTCCACCGGCAACCCCGCCTTGAGATGCTTTTGCCTCATTATATGCCTTTACAGCCTCATTATATACGCTTTCAGTCACCAATCCGTCCTTAAAGAGCGGGGTNAGCCTCTCCATTTCGCGTCGGGTCGCTTCTAATGTGGCGGCNGCAACAGCATTCGGGTCGCCACCCTGCAGACCGCGCGAAGAAATTGTGCCAATATGTCCACCCGAGGAGATGGAACCGCCTACCGTGACACCGGAGGCGAGTGTAAAGATTCCGCTACGGGTAGCTGTGATTGTCACACGGTCGGTTGAAGAAGGCTCAATAGCNCCACTTACTCTTATAACTTCCGAAAATTCTCCCGGNAACAGTCTCTCACTCTTCACTCCGAACAGCTCGGCTTGATGCTCATCGAGAGTAATNGCCCCCTCATGATGATGTTCCGAGTCTTCGTNTTTCGCCATTTCAGCNGCATGGTCATGGCCTTCGTGATCATGATCATGTCCGTCGTGATCATGACCGCACGCTGCTAACAGACCTGCAAATATAATGGTNGTTATAACGTNACCTTTATTCATCTCCAAGTAATTTTTTCTTTCTAACACCACCAATACANACCGATTGAGGAGGAAAANTTCAGTTATAGAGCCATCGGAATAGCACGGGTCTTAAAACCTCTGCAAAATTAAAGAAAACAACGTGCAACTCGATTGCAAAGAAACTATTAATAATGGAGATNCGGGTGACNAAAATATNATCGCANGATAAGAATGACCTGTTGGTACACGATTTATCACCTACGCATTAATATAATANAATANNNCGCNTCNTATCAACACAGCGGCACCGCTTATACGAAGCTTATTAATCGGATTTAACCATGTGGNCAACCNTACCATACGAAATTCAAAATCTTAAATCTAAAAGGGTGCCNGTNTTTATGAGAAATAGAGATCCCTGACCCTTTGTGTGAACTCTTCNGCAGAGAGATCAAAGGGGAGCCANTCTATGCGGAATCCACGGCGCTCCATACCCCGAAACCAGGTCATCTGACGCTTTGCAAACTGATGAATCGCAATTTCAAGNCCNTCGTNCATCTCCTTNTATGAAATGTCTCCAAGAATATAGTTGGTCAGGAATTTATATTCGAGTCCGTAATAAATCAGATCTTCCGGAGAAATTCCGGCTGCGAGCAGAGTTNTCACCTCGTCCACCATACCTTGTCCGAGCCGCTCGTCAAGCCGTCGGGAGATACGGTCTCTTCGTGCGTCGCGCGGAATATCAACTCCGATAATAAGAGAATCGACAGGCGTAGCTTTATATTTATCAGCAAGAGCGGCTTCCTCCGGATGCGCAGCATAATAACTCTCAATCTCAATGGCTCTCACAGCGCGAGGGATACAGTCGACATCAGTAGAATTATGAAGTGTCTTNAAGGAGCGAAGAATNTCAGTCAGCTCCTCTAAAGATTTTCCTTCAAGCGAAGCCCTGAGGGCCGGATCAGGATCTACCTGCGGAAGCACGATACCGCTCAGGNCNGCCTCAACATACATGCCGCTGCCCCCGCATACGACCGGAACTTTCCCCTTTTCACGAATCTGCGACAGGGCAGCNCGGAAATCAGTAATATAGCGATGCAGATTATACTTTTCTCCGGCCTCGGCCACGTCAAGAAGATGCACCGGAATCTCACCGTACTCCTCCACATCTTTCCCCGTGCCGATATCCATTCCTCGATACACCTGCCGGGAGTCAGNACTGATAATCTCCGAATCAAAAGAGCGGGCGATATCCACCGCCCGCTTAGTTTTTCCGCTTGCCGTAGGACCGACAATCGCTATGCATCTCATCTCCATGATCTTTTGCTATTGTCTTTACCCCGCAGACCTCTCCACCATTTCTTGAGTTTAAACATCCTGGTGTCAGAATTGAATAAGGAGATTCTAATCCANTTATCATCCTGAAAATCCAATTCAGACTCTCGGACGTCAATAAGNTTGAAAGAGGGAGTATATGACTTTATAGGGTTCTTACGGATACCATTCTCGTCAAAAATCTTCTCCGTGAGAATGATAGTGGCCAAACGAGTAATATCATTTACCAACAATCTGGAAAGAGTGCCGGGATTATGAGAATAAACTTGCTTGANTCTCTCAAAATCTATCCATTCGCCCTCAACATCAATATGCTGATAATCGGCAACATCACCCTCAAGNAAGTAGAAATATCGGAGAAGAGAATGTCTTTCAAGATCAGGCAACTTACGTCCGTAGAAGAATTTAAGTTCGCCATCCGGCAGATCAGTCATGCGTTCAATCATACGCTTCACCTCCGGCACCGAAACACCGTTGACAGTGCGTCGGGTCACAAACGGAGTGTCCAAAACTTCCCGGTGGGTATCCGTAGGCGAAATTGCATGAGGGTTAAGGAAGATATTATTTCCGCAGATAAGATAGAATCTGACGTAGGTCTTGGCAGTCATATCCGACAGATCTTCTTCATCTACGAGTTCTTCATTTTCCTTGAGATCAAGATAGAGATTATAATATCGGAATATGAAATATACCTCATCAATTACGAATGCGATAATTGTCANCCAGGTAAACACATACCAGTCNCGGGCGTTGGGTGTGATCTTGACATAAATAAAGAGGTAATATGACCAGATGATGAAAGACAGGAATCCGAAGAGTATCATCAGATTCTTGATCTGAAGCTTGGACTCATCGGAAAGAATCTGACCATACATTCCTCTTTCGGCAGCACTACCGTTGCGGAAACGACANTCCGTGCAGAATTTCAGACGNTTACGTCTCACATAAAAGCCNGTGCAGACAAGGAAACTCACAGGCACCATGAGGAGGGATGGCACGTAAGGATCATTGAAGAAGATAAACTCCGCGTCAAACTGCAGCACACCCCAGACGAATATGACATTGATGATGATAGAAACGAAACTATAGACAATCAAACAGTAGAAAATCACGTAAGGCACCAAAGCGCACGACGTTGATTTCTCCATTCTCTGGTTGTANAGGAACGTATACAGTCCCGCCGCGCACAATAGCGACACGACGGGCGACATATATCCCGGGAGTAGTTTCGACAGAGCGAACATCAGNACGACAGTAACCAAGCCTATCGTCAGATTTCTCCACAGTGAATATAGCTGCAGACTGTTTACTTTTCTTAGATCATCCATAGTGAGCGAGGAGAAATTTAANAAGGTCCTTGTGATATTAGAGTCTAAATCAAAGGTTACGGTCAAGCCAATCCACAAGCTTACGGAAAAGTTGTGTTCGAGCATTACACATACGGAGGCTGTGTTCGAAACCGGCGTATGCCATCATATCAAACAATTTTCCCTCGTAATTTGCTTTTGAAGTGAACTTGAGAGTATTGTAAAAATGCACATTATCATCAGAAGTGCCCGACATAATCAGAAGTCGGCCCTTCAGATCAGAAGTACGAAGCAAGGCAGAAGCCGAGTCATACCCCTTTTCATTCTGNTGCGGGGTGAGCATATATCTCTCGGTGTAGATAGCATCATAATAACGCCAATCCGTCACAGGAGCCATAGAGACACCACACTTGAAGGGGGATTCAGGACTCGTCAGCTGCATCAGAGTCATATATCCGCCATAGCTCCAGCCGAAACAAGCCACCTTCTCNGAGTCTATANATGGAAGAGAGGAGAAATAGCGNGCTCCGGCAATCTGGTCTTTAGTCTCAAGAGTGCCCAGACGGCAGTAAACACTGTTAGCCCAAGCGCGGTCACGGTTGCCNGTGCCACGACCATCAACACATGCTACCACNTAGCCTTGAGAGGCAACGTAGAATAATCCCTCCATGCGCCAACGATTGAGCACCTCCTGAGAATCAGGGCCATTATACTGATAGGTCATCAGCGGATATTTCTTTGANGCGTCAAAGTCAGTGGGGCGGATAATGTANGCATTCATCTCCTGTCCCTCATCATTTTTGACTTTCAGGAATTCCATTTTGGGAGCGTCNACATAGCGCGCTGCATACGCNTCATTCATCTCGACCTCTGCCAGAAGTTTACCCTTAGACGACCATACGGTATATTGCGGGGGAACAGTAGCACTGCTNTAAGTACGAAGATAATAGTCGAAACCACTGCTGAAGGCNGCAGACTCGGNACCCTCCTGACCGTGAAGCAGCTTTATGCCTGAAGAGGAGACAGCNGCCACAGTGCGGTTGATGGCCCCCAGAGATGTGGTCTGCACATAATGGATNCCAGACCGTGTATCCTTGCCGTAATATGCAGTCACATTAAAATCACCATTTGTGATCTGGCGCTTCAGATTGCCATTATAGTCATACTCATAGATATGCCTATAGCCGCTTCTTTCACTACCGATGACAAACGAATCAGCGGAATATTCTACCATCTGATAGGCTGTAGGATTCAACCACGCCTCACTCTTGTCGGTATAAATCTGACGTGCCACCGTGCTTCCAGGATTGACAGCNTANAGCTTAAGGTCATTCTGGTCATGATTCACCACCATGGCCATCAACGAGCCTGAGGGAGCGAATTCNAGAGAAGGCACATAGTCGGAGGCAGAGAGATGAAGATCCATGGTCTTAGTTACCCTCGTATTGAGATCGTAGGCATGTACCGACACCGCTGCCACGGGGTAACCGGCCAGAGGATACTTATATGTGTAAGACGCGGGATAATCATCGGAAAGCGGCTCCGAATCGCAATAACTCTTATAATTGTCGAAAGAATACATCGGTACTTTCGACTCGTCGAAGCGGATAAAAGCGAGTATATTGTCATCGGGGCTCCAGCGGAGAGTATTCTCCACACCGAATTCCTCCTCGTAGCCCCAGTCAGGAGCTCCATTGATTATCTCATTAACCTTGCCATCTGTAGTGACAGCCACGTCTGTGCCATAATCAAGATTGGAGATAANGATATTGTTGTCGCGGGTATAAGCCACCATGCGCCCGTCGCCGGACATTACGGCACATCTCTGCGGCCCTCCAAGAGACACACGAGCCATTGTGCCGCGCACGACATCATAAACGAAATATTCTGCAGTGAAGGAATGGCGATAGATCTTCTCCACGTCGTTCCATAAGAGTATTTTCTTTTCATTGCCACTGAGTTCGTAGCCATCGAACTCAGAAATCTTCACGTCNCCCTTCACCNTGTCTATATCGAAGAGCACACCCGTCTGTTTGCCAGTCTTATAGGAAAAAACCTCGATACGCTTCCCATCCTCCGAGATAGCAGCGTAAGAGACACCGTCGGCGAGAGGACGCATCTCCTTCACAGAAGCCGGAGCAGCTTTCTTGACATCGCAGAAATCTTCCGCAGTCAAGGGAGCGGCACAAAAGGCCGCTGCAGGCATCATAAGAGAGGCCGCACCGAAAGCCAGTATAAATTTATTGCGAAAATCACTCATGACATGCATTCAGAAATAAGAGATTTATCAATAAGAACGAGCTATGAGAACACGGCCGGCTGAAGGTTTTCCGGTCACCATGCAGACACCGGGAGTTTTATCGCCATCGAAGGGGACACATCGGATAGTGGCTTTAGTCTCCTCCTTGATACGCTCCTCAGTCTCGGTAGTGCCGTCCCAATGAGCGAGGAAGAAACCTCCGTCTTCGATCTTCTGCTTAAACTCATCGTAAGAATCAACAGTGAAAGTGCGTGCATCACGATAAGCCTTGGCACGATTATAGAGAGATTTCTGAATATCTGCAAGTTCGTCGACTACACGGTCGGCCAGGTCTACGAGCGACACAGACTGCTTTTCGAGAGTGTCACGTCTCACGAGTTCGGCGGTCTCGTTTTCAAGGTCGCGCTGACCAATGGCGATACGTACAGGCACACCCTTCACTTCATAGTCAGCAAACTTGAAACCGGGACGCTTATTATCAGCGTCGTCATATTTCACGCTGACTCCCTTGGCGCGAAGTTCCCCGATAATCGGTGCAACTCTGTCAGAGATAGCCTTAAGTCCTTCAGTATCCTTGTATATCGGGACGATAACTACCTGTATAGGAGCCAAGCGAGGGGGAAGGACAAGACCATTATCATCGCTGTGAGTCATTATCAGCGCACCCATCAGACGAGTGGAGACACCCCATGAGGTGGCCCATACATATTCAGGCTGGTTTTCCTTATTTACGAACTTAACATCGAAAGCTTTTGCGAAATTCTGGCCGAGGAAGTGGGAAGTGCCGCTTTGGAGCGCTTTTCCATCCTGCATCATAGCCTCAATGGTGTAAGTGTCGATAGCACCGGCAAAACGCTCATTGGCAGATTTCACACCCTTAACAACAGGCATAGCCATATATTCTTCGGCAAATTCGGCATAAACGTCGAGCATACGGCGCACCTCTTCCAAAGCTTCCTCCTTAGTGGCGTGAGCGGTGTGACCCTCCTGCCAAAGGAATTCGGCAGTGCGCAGGAACATACGGGTGCGCATCTCCCAACGCATCACGTTTGCCCACTGATTGATAAGGAGCGGGAGATCACGATAAGAATGAATCCAATTCTTAAATGTGCTCCAGATGATAGTCTCCGAAGTGGGGCGTATAATAAGCTCCTCTTCAAGGCGAGCCTCAGGATCGACTACGACTCCCCCACTCTCCTTATCGGCCTTCAGGCGATAGTGAGTAACGATGGCACACTCCTTGGCAAAGCCCTCGACGTGGTCGGCCTCACGACTTAAAAACGACTTCGGGATAAGGAGAGGGAAATAAGCGTTTTGATGACCGGTGGCCTTAAACATATCGTCAAGCTGACGTTGCATCTTCTCCCAGATAGCATAACCATACGGCTTAATAACCATACAGCCTCTCACCGCGCTTTGCTCAGCGAGGTCAGCCTTTATGACAAGTTCATTATACCACTGAGAATAATTGTCCGAACGTTTCGTAAAATTCTTAAGTTCTTTTGCCATGATATGTCAATGTGAGGCGTTGCTGATTAGAGAGCAGTCCCATAGCGGGAAGAAGGAGATATGACAATCAACCGCCGGTTAGTGAATTCTTTGTGCAAAGTTAATAAATAAAAACCGTAAATCTCACAATAAGGAGGTAAAATCAACGCAAGCGATCAACGGCCTTGAGTCTACGCTCATCACGACGCATGCAGGAAAACGCGTAGATGCAGGCTATGACTGCCAATAGAGGACACAGAGCCATTGACGACCAGCTGACGTAATAGCCTTCCACGGAAGTATATCCTATTCCGGCAGCGACAGCGGCACTGGCAATAATAAAGAGGATAGAAATCAGACATACCTGCTTCTGGAGTCTTAAGTTCTTGAACAGAAAGATATCCAAAAGGATAAGAACTGATGTGGTGAGCGAGAGAATAAAGAGATAGACTGTGCTCAGGAAATAACTGCCGGGAGCATAGTTAGCGGATATACCCTCGTAAGTGAAACCTAATGTAGTGAAGTTCAGAGAATAATCTTGAGTCTGAACTTGTCCGAGAGAGGAGAATGTGAAACATGCCATCATGATAGAGGCCACGAGAAGCAATACAGATTGCCAACGTTGAATTACCATAATATTTTGTAAAGTGAAGAATTGCAGAAATAAAAATTCAGGTTATCAAATCCAAGTATCTGTAACATTTTAACAAACAACAATCAAAGACTGTTCTTAGAATTTTTGCAAACTTACAAAAAAATATTGATAATCATTGAAAAATATGGCAGCGTTTTTTTAGTCGTGATTTTTAAGCTGTATTCATAGGCCGGACAACGATAGAACCCAAATCCACGCTGCATAGGTATGAGATACATATATTCTTGAAGCTCCATTAATATTTGAATGTGAAACGGTCTAACTTGGCCTGATATTTGTTATAAAAATAAGTAAGAAGAGGCAAATCCTCCCCTTCCTGTGTGGCTATGCTTCTCCGCAGATGTTCATCACAGGTATCAATAAATGTCCATTATAAAAATATATTACGTGTCAGAGCAAAACAAGAAAATAAAAATCATAGAGAAAAGCGAAGAGCTGGCAGCCTCGGGTCGAGTGCCAGAGGCGATAGAGATTCTTCGATCATATTTTTCTGATGAGAAAGACAATCATAAACTGCAGCGGCTGGAGGAACTTGACTCCAACTACCGCCGTATGTCGGATTATTTCCTCACGGGGAATCCAGATTCCTTCCGTAATGCTCTTCATTCAAAGACTGTTGGTTGCCTTCTCACTTTGGCGTCCGATTGCAGGTGTGATCTGAGAATCAGTGAAGGGAATGATCTATTTGCCACAAAAGCCAGATTCGAGCAACTACAGGGGCATACCCTTGCCGAGAGACTTGATGACTACCGCAGGAGCGTTCTCAACATGACACGAGCCCTCATTGACTCTCCGGAGAAAATCGAGTCGTTAAGAAACTCACGGGATACAAGACTCTCGCTGCTTTTCTATAAACTATGGACTGTAAGAATAATTGAGGAAAACGATCTGAAACGTCTTCGCCAGATTCTTCTGGATCCGGAAGAAGACTTTACGGCCGGCGCACAGATTATCAATGCGCTTTTACTGCGTTGTATGGAGTTCTTTGACTATAATGTCATCCTTTTCCTTGCTGATATCACCGAGAGCACTTCATCAGAAAAACTTGCAGCCCGGGCCATGACTGCTCTCATCCTGCTTATGACCCATCATCGCAAGAAAATCGATAATAATCATGCTATAAAGGAAAGATTTCTACTCTGGGAAGACAACCTGCTCATATACTGCCGATTACGAGAGGTGGTGACTGCCCTGATACGGACACGCGACACTGACCGAATCTCAGACACCATGAAGAGTGAGATCATTCCCGGCTTGAGTAAGATAAGTCCTGAAATCATGAAAAAAATGCGTGACTCTGCCTCCGATTTCGAGCCTGCCTCATTAGAGGAGAATCCGGAATGGGAAGAGATGCTCAACAAAAGCGGACTTTCTGATAAACTTCGGGAACTTTCGGAACTTCAGACCGAGGGAGCGGACGTGATGATGGTGGCTTTCTCCAATCTGAAGAATTTCCCCTTCTTCATGGACACCGCCAACTGGCTTCTCCCCTTTGACATAGGGCATTCATCGCTTGAGCCCCTTCGAAGACTTAATCTGAACGGCATCGAAACACTCTTCTCTTCGCCGGCTATCATGATGTGTGACTCCGACAAATATTCGTTTGCCTTTTCACTGATGTCGATGCCGACTGCCCAACGTGATATGGCTCTTGGTCAGCTTGATGCCCAGATAGAGCAACTCACTGCCGACCATCAGGAAAAGCTACTGAAAAGTTCGATGCCTGACTTCGAGAGAGAGACCAACATGTATGTCAGAGATCTCTATCGTTTTTACAAGCTGAATCCACGTAAGAATGAATTTGCCAATCCCTTTGGGAATGTGGCTGAATTCACCCGTCTCCCGGCAATTGGTCAACTACTTATGAAAAGTGATATAATTGACATTGCTGCCGAGTTTCTACTGCGTCATGGATATTATCAGGAGGCACTCGGTGTTTTCCGTGACATAGAAAAGCATAGGGAGAACGACAGCAACCGATGTGAGAAGATAGGATTCTGTCTTCAGAAACTCGGCGATTATGAGGCTGCTCTTTCTTATTATGACAAAGCTGCCCTTCTTGCTCCTGAAAGCAAGTGGCTGATGAAAAAACGTGCTTTCTGCAATAGAATGACCGGAAACTTCAAGGAAGCGTCTGCTCTTTACACGACACTACTTGAAAGTGAACCGGAGAATCTGAACATGATATGCAGTCTTGGAGACTGCCTCGCTGCGGAGAATGATATTTCGGGCTCGCTTAAACAATACTATAAGGCTGACTACATACATCCCGACAATAAGAAAGTGGAACGTGCCATAGCCTGGAATGAGATGCTCAGCCGACACTATGACAAGGGCAGGCTCTACTATGAAAAGCTACTCTCACACGGGGATGCCAACGGAAGAGATTTTATAAACGCTGGCCACAATGCTTTTTTAAATGGGAATCCACGGGAGGCTTATGAGCTCTACACTGCTGCGCGGAAACTATACAAGACATCAAAGGAATTTCACGACGCTCTTGAATCTGACATGGAGATGTTGATTGAAAACGGAGCCGCTCCAATGGATGTGAGAATCATGTTTAATACTACATATTAAGTAGCTCATTATATTTTCTCAGATACCCAAACCGAAGAGTGGTCGGACTTATCTGACTGTTATCAGTCGCCTACAGTATCACACATATAAAAAGAGTTGACTCCCTGAATGAGTCAACTCTTTTTATATGCTCTATATACATACTGTTTTTTTACAGTGGCAATGCAAACTCCGATATTCGACAAATTACATACAGAGACTGAAATTTTGTTTTCAACGCTGAAGTTCTTCCTCGATCACGCCGACAGCGTCTGATAGTCCTTTTACAAGATCAATACGATCTTTTATAGCCGCTATTCCATGAAGCACCGTGGCATGGCTTCTGTTAAGCTTCTGACCAATGGCACCGGCTGACAGGGAGGTGAGTTTATGGCACAAATACATCACCACCTGACGAGCATCAGAAATATCCCTTACTCTACTCTTCGAAAAGATTACGTCGGGGGTCAGTCTGTAATATTCCGCAGTGGCCTCAATAATCATATCAAAATTGACAGTCTTTCGCTCCACCTTCTTAAGATGATGAGCCATGACATCTCGTGCGAGAGAAAGAGATATAGGGGCATTCAGCGTGATGGAACGTGTGAGAATACCCATTACAATTCCTTCAAGCTCACGCACAGAGCCCGTGGCACATTCGGCGACATAGTCAATCACCTCCTCTGGAATGGAGAGACCATTCTTAGCGGCTTTAAATTGGAGGATACGTTTACGTAGAGTCAAATCAGGACGCGGAAGTTTTTCCGTGATACCCCATTTGAAACGGTCTATGAGACGATCAGCTATGCCGTCAAGCTCAACCGGCGGACGATCACAAGTGAAAACAAGTTGTTTGCCATTCTGATGCAGATAATTGAATATGGGAAACAAAGCATCGTCGGCCGTCTTAATCTTTGAAGAGAGTTCCTGAAGGTCGTCGATCAAGAGCACATCCACCTGCTGGAACCAATTGATAAATCCGGGTATCTTACGGTTGATGGCCGCATTGGCATAAAGATTCTGAAACTGCTTCAGCGTGGTGAACAGCACTCGGGCTGAGGGATTTTTCTCCTTTATACGCAGACCTATTGCCTGAATAAGGTGGGTCTTTCCGACTCCTACCTCTCCATATAGGAAGAACGGATTGAATTCGGTCTTATGAGGATTATTTGCAATATATTCCGCTATTGTAAAAGGCAGACGATTGCTATCACCGACACAATAGTTCTCAAAATTCAACGACGCGTTAAGCTGAGAATCGATCTCCTCACTCCGGCCTCCCGAAGAGGGAACAGCACCGATAAGCGACTGCATGAATCTATTCTTGATTGCCGGACTCTGATGCTGACTTGGCTTTGAGACCCTCGCCTTGTCATCGTCCATAATGACAGGGATCTCATAATTAACGCGCACATCAGCACCGAATACACGTCTCAGTGTCCCGGAAATCAAATCATAATACGGCCCCTCATACTGGTCAAAAAAAGCATCAGAAGGAATAGAAAGCTTCAGACGATTATTCTCTACAGAATAGCCTATAGCTTCGGTGTTGGAGAACCAAGCCGCGAAAGCGGTTTCTCCAACATTGTCTCTGATGATATCGAGACATTTACTCCATTTCTTCTTATACTCTTCCATCACGATTCAAAATATAATAATTTCACCCCTGCAGGGGCATGAGCGAAACCCGAGGAGAGTCTTCGAGGAGGGAGCGCGGGGAGAGCTTCGAGGAGACGTGTCGAATCGGGTTTTGAATGAGTCTCATGAATGGTGAACCGCGCAGTCCACCCCATGAAAACGGAGTACAAAATAAGTACAAACTTAGCGAAAAAAAAAGTAGACGTAGATTTGTAATTTTAAATCACAATATAAATATAGTGATAATCAGCATCTTAAATTTACAGTAAGAATATAATAATCTGACATACCTGTCAAATTGTATTACATCATTTCATATTATATTGATATACATTGTTTTACATAATAATTGGAGATATCATACAAGTATTCATATATCTTTTAAACTATCTGATTATAAAGCTACAAACCAATTAATGTTATTTAGACTCAGTTTAAATAATACTATACACATAGCACTTTTTCACATAAAGAGGTGGCAGCCATGACAAACCCCCTCTCACAAGGGAATATGACTATTCCAATGTGGGAGGGGGCATTATAGGAAACTAAATGTCAATCAATTAGTCGCTATGAAGGACTGAAAGTTGCGAAGATATTATCCAAGGAAGCTAAGGAGCACACCGGCAGCCACCGCAGACCCGATCACACCGGCAACATTGGGTCCCATCGCGTGCATGAGCAGATAATTGGTGGGATCATATTCCAAACCCATATTGTTGGAAATACGTGCAGCCATAGGCACAGCAGACACACCGGCATTACCGATAAGAGGATTGATCTTGCGATCCTTTGCGAGGAATAAATTGAAAAGCTTCACAGAGAGCACACCGGCCGAAGATGCGATAATAAAGGCTAAGAATCCGAGGCCGAAGATGAGCAGAGTTGAAGTTGTAAGGAACTTGTCAGCCTGAGTGGAAACGCCCACAGTAAGACCGAGAAGAATAGTCACGATATCAGTCATGGCATTGCTTGCAGTCTTGGCAAGACGTGTTGTCACACCGCTTTCACGAAGAAGATTACCAAAGAAAAGCATACCAAGCAGAGGCAGACCTGAGGGGACGATGAAGCAAGTCAGCATCAGACCCACAATCGGGAAGATAATCTTCTCATTCTGGCTCACTACGCGAGCCGGCTTCATCTTGATAAGGCGTTCTTCTTTAGTAGTGAAAAGACGCATCAAGGGAGGCTGAATAAGCGGGATAAGAGCCATATAAGAATATGCCGACACCGCCACAGCACCCAGAAGGTCGGGGTTAAGCTTAGAAGTGGTGAAGATAGCCGTCGGACCGTCGGCACCACCGATAATAGCAACACAACCGGCAGAGAGAGGGTCGAATCCGCAAAGCAGCGCAAGCATATACGCACCGAAGATGCCGAACTGGGCACATGCTCCGATGATCATCAGTTTGGGATTCGCAAGGAGTGCGGAGAAATCGGTCATCGCACCCACACCCAAGAACACGAGTGGAGGATACCAACCTTTTTCAACACCATTATAAAGGATATTCAATACAGAGCCGGGTTCATAAATACCTATCTCCATTCCGGGCTGGAAAGGGATATTACCGATAAGCATACCGAACCCGATAGGAACGAGCAGCAAAGGCTCAAAATTCTTCTTAATCGCCAGCCATACGAAGAAAGAACCGACGGCAAGCATTATGATGTTGCCCCATTCGCAGTTAGCGAAGCCGGTGAAATTCCAGAAAGTCTGTACGGTCTGGGAAAGAAACTCACCAAAGGAGTAAGACGCAGCTAAAATCATATAAAACAAAGAGCTAAAACAGCAAATAAAAGATTCTCAAAAAGAGAGGATCAGCCTTAGCCTATAATCATGATGTCTGCCCCCTCAAGGACAGTATCACCAACATTGACGAGAATTTTGGAGACAGTGCCGCCGGAAGTGCAGTGAATATCATTGTTCATCTTCATGGCCTCAAGCACGCAGACGGTGTCGCCGCTCTTGACGGTATCACCGACCTTCACCTTAATGCTCTGGATAGTGCCGGGGAGCGGGCTCTTGACAGCTTTGGCACCTGCGGGCACCTGAGTGGGAGTAGAGATGACTTTCTCTCCGGTCTCAGTGCGCGGAGCAGCCTGAGGGCGCTTCACTACGGGTGCCGCTACAGCAGCTTTCTTGGCCTGGGATTCGTCAAGTTCCACAGTGTAGGGAGTGCCGTTGACTTCGACATGAATCTGATTGTCATTGACCTCTCCGACACCAACGGTGAACTTGATACCGTTGATTTTATACTTATATTCCTTCAATTTCATGATGATTCAATGGGAAAAATTACTTGTTAGAGAAACGTCGCAAGGCATTGTCACGCGGTTGAGCGGGAGAAACAGAGGGATAGTCACGAAGAGAATAGATCTTGGAGTTCCAAGGAGAGTAAGCCTTACGGAGCCTACGGATTGTGAGAACGGTGTCTTCCACATCGTGCTTGCCGCTGAAATGTTCGGAGAGCGCCGCAGAGATAGCGGCAATCACCTCGCCGGAGTCGAGGTCATCGTGAGGATGGTCATTGTCATGATTGGCAGCTCCCTTTGCAGCTACCTTCTTACGAGTGAGGAAAAACGCAGAAATCTTGCCAAACCCATAGAAAAGAACCGACAGGATAACCAAAGCAATGATGACGATCGACATAGCAATAATGGTGATCGCACCTCCCCAGGAGTCATTCTCCTCAGCGTTTTTTGCCTTCTCGGCCTGAGTCATCTTCTGCGCTAACGGCGACACCTCCACAACATCGTTGCCGGCATTATCGACAGAAGATATCTCCACGAGTTCCTGTCCGTCAGCCAGTTTAGTCACGACCTGAGCAGAGTCAACCGCCACATCCTTAGCCGGAACGGCCATGGCAGGGGCAGCAAAGGCACAAGAGAGCAACGCGATTGCAAAATACTTCTTGAGCATTGAGAATACTGGTAGTTAAAAATATAGAAAAAGAGGACGTCACCGCCGCCCCGCAGGGAGAGCGGTGACATCCCGGTAAATGGAGTATCAGCTCCTGACCGCAATGGAATCAGAGAGGTATATTGCCATGCTTCTTGGCAGGATTGGTCTGCTTCTTGGTGGCGAGCATCTGAAGAGCGCGGATCACGCGGAAGCGAGTGTTGCGCGGTTCGATAACGTCATCAATATATCCATACTTGGCAGCCTGATAAGGATTGGCGAAGAGGTTGCGATATTCTTCCTCCTTCTCCTTTCTCACAGCAGCGGGATCCTCAGCAGCCTTCATCTCCTTTGCATAGAGAACGCCTACGGCACCCTCAGCACCCATAACAGCGATTTCAGCAGTGGGCCAAGCATAGTTGACGTCGCCGCGAAGCTGCTTACAGCTCATCACGATGTGAGAACCGCCGTAGCTCTTACGCAGAGTGACAGTCACCTTAGGCACAGTAGCCTCGCCGTAAGCATAGAGAAGCTTCGCACCGTGGAGGATTACGCCATTGTATTCCTGACCGGTGCCCGGGAGGAATCCGGGAACGTCGACGAGAGTGACAAGAGGAATATTGAAAGCGTCGCAGAAACGCACGAAACGTGCGCCCTTACGAGAGGCGTTGGAGTCAAGGACACCGGCAAGCACCTTAGGCTGGTTGGCCACGATACCTACAGACTGACCGTTCATGCGGGCAAATCCGACGATGATATTCTTGGCGTAGTCACGCTGCACCTCGAGGAATTCGCCATTGTCGACGATTGCGCCTATCACTTCATACATGTCATAGCTCTGCTTGGCAGAATCGGGGATAATCTCGTTGAGACGGTCCTCAAGACGATCGATGGGATCATCACAAGTCACGAGCGGAGTCTCCTCAAGATTATTCTGAGGCATGTAGCTGATAAGTTTACGTACGATCTCGAGAGCTTCCTCGCCATTCTCAGCTGCAAAGTGGGTGACACCACTCTTAGTGGAGTGAACGGAAGCACCGCCGAGTTCCTCCTGAGTAACATCCTCGCCAGTCACGGTCTTCACAACGGAAGGACCGGTGAGGAACATATAGGAGATTCCCTTAGCCATGATAGTGAAGTCAGTGAGAGCGGGGCTATAAACGGCACCGCCTGCGCAAGGACCGAGGATTGCGGAGATCTGAGGGATAACACCGGATGCAAGGATGTTGCGCTGGAAGATCTCAGAGTAGCCGGCGAGTGCGTTGATACCCTCCTGGATACGTGCGCCACCGGAGTCGTTAAGACCGATGATGGGGGCTCCCATCTTCATAGCGAGATCCATGACCTTGCAGATCTTGAGGGCCATTGTCTCGGAGAGAGAACCGCCGAATACAGTGAAATCCTGTGCGAAGACATAGACAAGACGGCCCTCGATAGTGCCGAATCCGGTCACAACACCGTCGCCAAGGAAGTGCTTCTTATCCTGACCGAAGTTTGTGCAACGGTGAGTCACAAACATGTCAAGCTCCTCGAAGCTACCCTCGTCAAGAAGCTGAGCGATGCGCTCGCGTGCAGTATACTTTCCACGTGCGTGCTGCTTCTCGATAGCCTTCTCGCCACCGCCGAGACGCGCCTCGGCTCTTTTCTCGATAAGTTCTTGAATCTTATCCTGCTGAGTGCTCATATATCGTAAGGTATATTTTGTAGGGTATAATTTGGATTATTTCTTGGAGGGATCCTCGCAGAGCTCGGTGAGCACAGCCTCAGTGGATTTAGGATGGAGGAAAGCGATGTTGAGGCCGTCGGCACCCTTTCTGGGAGCCTTGTCGATCAGTTTCACGCCCTTCTCGTCAACCTCAGCGAGAGCCTCAGCCACGCCGTCTTCTACACAGAATGCGAGATGGTGCATACCACCGCGGCCACCGTTCTTCTCGATGAACTTTGCGATAGTGCTGTCGGGGGAAGTAGCTTCAAGGAGTTCGATCTTCACGTCGCCTACCTGAATAAAAGCGGTAGTAACCTTCTGGTCTTCAACTACTTCTTTCTTATAGCACTTCAGACCGAGAACATTCTCATAGTACTTGATAGCCTCCTCCAGATTGGGGACAGCGATGCCGATGTGTTCGATATGGGAAATCTTCATCGTTAAATTAGTTTTGAATATTTTTGATTGTATTATGTTCTTGTCTTCATCATTCTCTACCCTACTCTAAATCTTAATGCAGAATAAGGAAGGATATGAACGATGACTGAATTTGACTGCAAATGTAGTCAAAAAAATGTATTCCTAAAAAAAAGAATGCAAAATAATTACGGGGGAAGAAGTTTCTTAGCCGACAATAGACCCCAATCGAAAAAAAATACCGATATTTGCAAAAAATTTGTCCTCATCTGTCGGGGTAAAACCCTGCGCTGACGTGAGTCGGAAAATGAGAACAAAAAAAAACAATATAATAATGGAATTGACAGCGAGAGAGCTTGCCGCCCTTGTGGACGGACAAGTTGAAGGAGACGCAGACGTAAAGCTCCATGGATTCGCAAAAATAGAAGAGGCGGGTCCCGGAGAAATTACTTTCATAGCCAATCCCAAATACGGCCACTATATAGAGACCACGCAGGCAGCCGTCGTGCTGGTCAATGAAGACTTTCCCAACACCAGAGAGGGAGTGACCTTGATAAGGGTGAAAGACCCGTATTCAACACTGGCTCATCTTCTGAAACTTGCCGAGTCCTCCAAACCCCAACCGAAAGGAATCGAACAGCCCTGCCATATAGGAGAGGGGACTGAGCCACCTTCCAACTGCTACATCGGTGCCTTTGCATATATAGGTAAAGGTGTCAGTCTTGGGGAGGGTGTGAAGATTTATCCTCATAGTTATATAGGAGACGGGACTATCATAGGCCGCAATACCGTAATCCGCTCCGGAGTGCAGATATATGAGGGATGCAGGATCGGCAACGACTGCATCATTCATTCCGGAGCCGTGATCGGAGCCGATGGTTTCGGCTTCGCTCCCGCCGGATCGGGATACGACAAGATTCCCCAGACCGGCATTGTAGAGATAGCTGATAACGTAGAAATCGGAGCCAATACCTGTGTGGACCGTGCCACCTTCGGCCGCACATATATCGGAGAGGGAACCAAGCTCGACAATCTGATACAGGTGGCCCACAACGTCAGCATCGGTAAGGCAAATGTATTCGCCTCTCAGACGGGAATAGCCGGATCTACAAAAATAGGAGATATGAATATGGTAGGCGGCCAGGTTGGCTTTGCCGGTCATATCACTGTCGGCGACCGTAATGCGATAGGCGCGCAGTCAGGTATTCCCAACAATGTCGGCGACGACAAGCGTCTTTTAGGCTATCCCGCCGTAGATGCGAGACAATTCGCGCGAACTCAGGTATACCTTAAAAAGCTTAATGAACTTTTCAATAGGAAATAATTCTCCCATTATAAAGAGAATCAGTGTAGAGACTTATATGATGAGTCAACATAGCAACTGATATTGAAGAGTAAGCATATATTAAGGTAAGTAGCTAAGAAAAATTAAACGATACAATAACTAAGTGGCTTTGAAAATATCTTAATATGATATATGCGGCTAATTTTGGCCATCTTGACCTTGTCACTCAGTCGCTTAGCTCGCTAAGCTCCTTCGCTCCGCGGCCAACCTGACTCAAAATTATCACGCATCTATCATATTATTAATTGTTCTTAGCTACTTAGTCATTGAAAGTTACAAAAAAATATAGACAACAATAACGACGACATACTTATGAATCAGTTAACGATCAAGGAACCCTTCACCGTCAAAGGGAAAGGGCTACACACCGGATTGGAAATCACTGCAACTTTCAAGCCGGCACCCGTGAATTACGGATATAAATTCAAACGCATTGATCTTGAAGGAGAACCAGTAATAGAAGCTGTGGCAGAAAATGTGGTGGACACTACCCGCGGCACCGTACTTGGTAAGAAGAATGTGAAGATAAGCACTGTTGAGCATGCGTTGGCTGCGCTTTATGCAGCCGGCATTGACAATTGTGAGATAGAAATCAATGGAGACGAGATGCCTATTCTTGACGGAAGTGCTGTAATCTTCGCTGACGAGATAGCTCGTGTAGGCCTCGAGACTCAGGAGGCCGAAAAGGACTTCTACATCATCAAAGAAAAGAAGCAATTTAAGGATGAGGAGACCGGGGCCACAATCACTATATATCCTGATGACGGATTCAGTGTAGAGACAATGGTGGAGTACAACTCCCCTATTCTTCCCAATCAGTTTGCCATGATCGACGATCTGACTGAGTTCCGTCAGGAAGTGGCAGGAGCGCGCACTTTTGTATTTGTGAGAGAGATCGAACAGCTTGCAAATCTCGGGCTTATAAAGGGCGGAGATCTTGAGAACGCCATTGTGATTTATGACAAACCGATAAGTCAGGAAAGCATTGATAATATCTGCGATCTGATGAAAGTGGAGCACATGCGTCTTGACAATCTCGGCTACATAAATCCGAAACCGCTGAAATGGGATAATGAGCCGGCACGCCACAAACTTATGGATGTGATCGGCGACCTTGCTCTTGTAGGCCGACCTATACGAGGCCGGGTCGTGGCTGTGAGACCGGGTCACACCGTCAACAGCAAATTCACAAGAATGCTGCGTAAGGAGGTGAAGCACACTGAGATCCAGGCTCCGGTATATAATCCCAATGTGGCTCCAATCATCGACATCAACGGTATTCGCCGACTTCTCCCCCATCGCTATCCCTTCCTTCTTATCGATAAAATTATAGAACTCGACAAGCGGCATGCCGTGGCAGTAAAGAACGTCACAGTCAACGAACCGTTCTTCCCCGGTCACTTCCCGCAGGAGCCTGTGATGCCCGGAGTGCTTCAGGTGGAGGCTATGGCCCAGGCTGCCGGCGTACTTGTGCTCAACTATCTTGAGGATCCTGAGAAATACTCTACTTATTTCCTCAAGATCGACAATGTGAAATTCCGTCAGAAGGTTGTGCCCGGTTCTACATTGCTGCTCAATGTATCGCTTATCACTGAAATTCGACGCGGGTGTGCTGTTGTGAAGGGTTATGCCTTCGTCGGAGAGAAAGTGGTATGTGAAGCGGAATTTATGGCTCAGATCATCAAGAATAAATAAAATACACCATCATGGAGAGATATTCCGCGCTACGGACTACCTCTCCTTCTAACCGGAGAATTACAAGGCCTATGTCTAATCTATATTACGTACATCCAGATGCCAAGATAGGCAACAATGTGAAGATCGGTAATTTCACCAACATTTATGATAATGTGGAGATTGGTGATAATTGCGAGATACATGGCAACGTCACTATTTTCCCCGGAGCCAGAATCGGCGATGGCGTGAAGATATTTCCCGGGGCCGTAGTAGGAGCTATTCCTCAGGATCTTAAATTCAAAGGAGAAGAGACGCTTGCCATAGTAGGCGACGGGACCACTCTACGTGAGTGTGTGACTGTGAACAGAGGCACTGCTGCCAAGGGACGTACTGCTGTGGGCAACAACTGTCTGCTCATGGCCTACGTACATGTGGCTCATGATGTTATCATCGGCAATCATGTGATCATCTCCAATGCCGTGCAGCTGGGAGGAGAGGTTGTTATTGACGACTGCGCTGTCTTGGGAGGCGGAAGTCTCATTCATCAGTTCTGTCATCTGGGGCGCAATATTATGCTTCAGGGAGGAGCATTGGTCAACAAAGATATTCCGCCCTTCGTTAAAGCAGCACGCGAACCTATCTCATACGTAGGATTGAATAGTATCGGTTTGCATCGCAATGGATTCTCGCAAGAGGCAATACAGCAGATTTCCGAAGTCTACAGGATTCTCTACCTGAGCGACCTGAATGTCACCAACGCCGTGAAGCTGATCATGGAGACTGTGCCTCAGTCATGCTTCCGCGATGAGATTGTGGAATTTGTGAGCAATTCCCAACGCGGTGTGATCCGCTCGGCAATCTGACGTAAGAATAACACCTGAATATCAGAGCCGCCGAAGAGATCAATCTCTCCGGCGGCTCTGTATATAATAGTCTGCGCCAATGAAAATCATTCAACCACTCCGGATATATCCGGGAACGGGACTCCGCTTACACGCTCATAGCCACCGCTTCTCATCATAATGGCGTTGACGACAGCATCGTAAGCGTTTACAAGGCCGTAACCGTATTTGTTGTTCCATGGGCCGTACTCACCCTGCTTTGTCGCGCTTACGCCCGGAGGAAGAATTGCAGTCTCACCTATTATTTTTCGCAAGTTAGGGGCCTCAATCTCCGGATAGATCTCAAGAATCAAGGCTGCAACTCCGGCAACTGCAGGACAGGCATAAGAAGTCCCGGTTCCATATTTAAAACCTTTATCATCATCTAAAACGTATACCTGTTCTCCGGGGGCAACTGCAAATAACGCGTCTCCGTAGCTGCTTATATCTGACACATTGATTAGGGAGTCAACCGCACCCACACTTATCACTCCATTTAAATATGCAGGAAAGTTGATTGCGCCTCCTTTTTTACCATTATTTCCGGCTGCTATGACAAACACTGTTCCTTTGCCTCCTCTGCCAGTGGATAGGCCATATTCAACAATTTCTGAAATACTTTTATAATACTGAGGATAATTTAATGAAACTGATATAATATCAGCACCCTTGTCAATAGCCCATTTTACCGCATTTACAAACTGATCATCTACAGGTACAATGGTTCCATTTACATTTCGTGGAAGACTGTCTACTCTTGCCAAAAGCAGTTTTGCGTCGGGAGCAACCCCTGAGATTCCGTAGTCATTGTTCCTCACCCCGCATGCCACTCCGGCACAGGCTGTGCCATGGGAAAACTTTTCCCTTATCACCTCCTTCTTGATTACGGCATCGTACACTCCCTTTATGTTATCCTTTAGATCACTGTTCGAGACATCAAAGCCAAAATCTATGACACATATATTTATACCTCTCCCAGAGGCAATGTTCCAGGCCTGACTTATATCAAGATCGGTATACTTATATTTCTTGGGTATCGACGGATTGTAAAGATTGTACAATCCCCACTGCCGACTAATATAAGTATCGTAAGTAAAAAGGGCCCTTACAATACCACCACCCCACCTCAGTTCACAAAATTTGGGATTTACCTTTTCATGGATTATATTCACTATCTCTGCTCTACTATACTTTGTATTAGGGGTCATCTTCAAATTCCAATAAATAAAAGGACCAAAAACATTGTATGGACTATCTGCATCCTTTCCAATGGCAGCAAGATGCAGGGAGTCAACAACCTCCTTTAGTCTAATAGTATCCGAACTCTCTCGCAGTCTTACTGTAATCTCATTGGTTGGCCAAAACTCATGGCCAAAACGGTTATACACAAAATTTTCGACTCTAATGGTCTCTTTTGCTCGTCTGAGGGAGTCCCGGAGATTTTTGCCAATGTATATGTCACCGGTCTTAACAGTAACAGCCCATCCGCCATTCTCGTCGCTCTCAATTTTCTTGATATATTCGTTGTTTCCGATGATTCTTTTAGCTGACAGGGTATCCAGCGTCCAGACAATGAATTTATCAAGATAGATATCAAGTGTCTCAACCTCTATCGGTTCTGTTTGAATCAAGACCTCCAGCTTCTCGCCTTTCAAAGTCTCTGAGGTCATGGGAGGAGGGTCATCGGGATAAACGAGAGCTTCACTCTTTATCTCTGTCATCTTTTCTTCAGCTGTGCAAACTTCCCGTGTAGCCATAGCCTGAATGCAAACCGCCATCAGGAGCATGATTATCGGAAAGAGCCTTATGCTTTCTTTTTTCAAGTGTTTCATATTCTCAACTTACTGGTAATTTCAACTATACAATAATGATTATATCAAATTATGACCTTTATGGTTTGTATTTCTTGCCCATCCTGAAGAGTTAAGATATATACCCCGGGTTCGGCAATCCCCAGCTTATCAAGGGTTATCGTTCGCAAATCCTCTCCATACGGCAAGTACTGGGTAAACAAAATCCTTCCTTTTATATCGTATACGGTCAGAACCAAGTATGACTCGCCCCTGATAACAACAGTATTTCCCGATAATTGCATACGGGATTGACTTGATTGCATCTTTACTCCGCGTGCTTCTCCTCCAAGACCGGCTTTCTTTCTTCTCCTTATTCCATTCACTCCATAACTTCCCTGGAAATATGTTAGATCATATTTAGATTCCGGCACTGTGCTATTCATATTGTTGACACTCAGTATTCCTATAGGATATGATGTTCTGAAGGACAATCCAACGTCAGCCTTACTAAGTCCGAAGTATTGGGGAGATTTAGATGAAACTTTAAACCTGTCGGTATAGTTCTGTATTTGATCGCCCAGATACATCTGAAAGAACATTATAGGTTTATCATTTATTGAATCATTAACTTTCGTATATGCCGTATAATCCACGCCACGTGAAAAGTACACTTTTGTGAACGATGATGAAAACGGCACTTCTTTCCATGTCGCGTTATAGGATTTTGAACTGATGACAACATTGGCAGTGCCTTTCTTATCATTTGACAGACTCCGGACTCGCAAATAATATCTCCCGTCTTTGGGGACTCTAATGTACTTCTGAATGTATTTATTCCATAGATTTGGATATAGCCTTGTGTTTGTAATGGAAATGCCTGTCCAAGTTAGTCCTGCCTTTTCAGCATCTGTTGCACGCACGAAAAGCGGATCCTCGATTGGATCTGTAGGGGCGACAAAATCATTCGGTTCCGCTATGTCTAGCACTCCCGGTTTTATAATGATGCCACCTAATTTTGAATAGCCCCAATAGACAACGTCGATGGCAAAATCCTGATTTGCATAAGAAGTGATAGAAAGCTCCTCATCCTTCTTCAACTCCATAAAGGCATGGAAGGTATATCTTAAAGGTAGATCCTGAATCTCATCATCAAACAGATCATTCTGCAATGATTCCTTTACAAGAGACATGAAATCAAACTCCTTTTCATTCCTACACTCTTCGAGGTACTCCTCATATAAATCTGTATGCTCATCCTGCATCACATTACAGTTTTCCTTAACGTACATGGCTTCTACGTTAATTGGCAAACCATAGGGTAATGAGACAATGAACCAACACGTTCCTTCACTTAGTTCAACTGTCGGGGAATGGTCAATGTGTAGGTTTTGCCATCCCTCCTTATGTGGAGTGAGTGTTCCGACACGCTTCCCATCATGGAATACCTCATAGGGAGTATAGTGACTTTCATTAATCCATGCGGGAAAGACACGGAAGGTCACGTCATATTCGCCCGATCGGTTTACATGACATTTAAAAATGACAAGACTCTTCTCATGGTTATCATCACAGGTTATGAACGGCTCATCCACTGTGACCGGAGGAGCTATACCCGATACGCTTGAGTAAGCGTGCCCTTATGACAAATTGCCAATAAAGACAATTATCACCAATGTAATTAGTAGTTTTTGCATAGGCAAATGCTTTTAAAAGTAGAACATTGAAATGTATTTCCACTGATAAGATTTAAAATCATCCAAAATACAAACACAAATATAGACAAATAATTTCAATTGACAAAAAAATATAACAACATCAGTCGCTGTGGGTTTTCAACCCACGGCTATAAATTTTTAGACAGTGGGTTACAAACCCGCTGGAACTGGAATAAATTTATAGACAGCGGGTTAAAAATCCGCTTAGACTGGACCCGCTTAGACTGAGACAGATGGTAGACCCTCGGAGACTGAGACTGAGCTTAATCTCAGTAGCGGTAGGCTTTTCCGATATAATAGTCCCTGAGGTCAGTCCAGCGATAGTATGGACCCGAAAAGGGAACCCCGGGGAGTCGGACCTCCTGTTCGTTGAGCAAGGCTTTCACCAAGACTTCACCCTCATTATTGCGGTAGAAAACGAGCTGGAGATTGCCTGCCATCGGGATGAGGTCGTAGCTGCGCAGTCCACCCTCCTCCGCCTCATCGATAGACGCATATTCCTTTCCGAGATCGTCAATCTCAAGGAGTGTGAGTAGATTTATGAGTATTCCGTCATGGCCATAACGGAGGTTGACACTCGGCCGGGAGGAGAGCATAGCGGTATCAGTGCTTTCAATAATATTTCTAAGGAGCATCCGCTGTGTGTAGGGCATTCGACCCTCTGTCAGCGGAGAATTCATACAATGGATCACCCACATACCATTATCATATCTCCAAGCTTCGCGGGCCTCATCGTCGGAGAAAACCTTATCAAGGAGCCAGGGTTGTCCGGAATGACCCTGCGTGTTGGCAAGAACCCAATATAGATAAGGCATAAGGCCGGGGGCCACACTGTCGCGTGCGAACTCTTCATCACTTACGAGCCGCGAAAGATAATCGCCCTTCAGAGCGTGTTTCTCACGATATTCCTTCAAGGCTGTGGCATCGGCATGGTCTTTGATGACCCACGCCGGTTTATCGTCATAATTCATGAATCTCATATCCGCTTGCGAAGCGTCGCTCCTCACGCTGACCCCGGGAGCCACTTCACGGATTCCTTGCAAACCGTTGAGCATCGAGAGAATACAACGTATCACAACTGTGGCCTTGGCATCCACATGGGCTGAATCAACGAANAGTTCCGGAAAATTTGNTACCATTCTTCGCCCGATAGCTTGATGCTGCAGAGCGCCCTTATCGGAAAGCTCGCCGAGCCTCCCGTGTGATGCCTCCTCGATCATTCGTAGCGCATCGAGAGTTTCCTCTCCGAGAGGGGTCAGTTTTCCCGCACGTTCCGCCTTCTCGAGATTTCTAACCGGAGTAAGGTAATCATCGCCTCCGATAAGCCAGCGGGAACCATGTCTGCCGTAATGCTCGAGGTGGAACGGTCTGAAGCCTTCCGGAGGCGGAGTCTGGGCCGGAGGCTCACTTTCCATATATGGATAAGCGCGGAGATTACCGGAGAGCTTATGGAAATCTCTTTCCAAGTCAGCGGACGGCAGTTTGCCGTATGCAGGAGTCGGGAGTATCAACGAAGCGGAAATACAAAGAATAAAACCCGAGAGAATATTTTTTAGCCACATAAGAGATATTGTCGAAATTCATTCACAAAAATAGTACAAACAATCCGGATTGACAAACCCAAACGGAAATACGGGTTTTAATTCAGTCCCAGCNGGTTTGCAACCCGCTGTTAATCANTTCTTTCCGGTGGGTTACAAACCCACCGAGACTGTCTGTGACTGTAAAACCGTGGGTTATAAATCCACGGGGACTGAGATTTATAAACCCACGGGGACTGAAGCTTATGGCTGAAACACATGGGGACTATAATTGAAAACCCACGGGGACTGATTACTGTACGGTAAATACGAGACGAATATCAAGCAAAAAGGAATAAATGAACCCGCAGATGCCGGTGACAACTGCGGGTTTATATATCAGGGATTCAATCCTTATCTATTGGAACAGGATTGTCAGGGTCGGAATCAAGCTTCAGCACGATCCTCGTTGAGAATCTTGATCATCTCGATAGCACTCTTGGGAATACGTGTGCCGGGGCCAAAGATGGCAGATACACCGGCCTTATAGAGGAAGTCGTAGTCCTGAGCGGGTATAACACCGCCGGCAGTCACGAGGATGTCGGGACGTCCGAGTTTCTCGAGTTCGGCGATTACCTGCGGGATGAGAGTCTTATGACCGGCAGCAAGTGAGGAAACGCCAAGGATATGAACGTCGTTCTCNACGGCCTGGCGGGCAGCCTCGGCGGGAGTCTGGAAGAGCGGACCCATATCGACGTCGAAACCGCAGTCAGCATAACCGGTGGCGACAACTTTCGCACCACGGTCGTGGCCGTCCTGACCCATCTTGGCAATCATGATACGCGGCTGACGACCTTCGCGTGCAGCGAAGTCAGCGACCATGCGGCGGGCTTCCTCAAACTCGGGATCACCCTTCTCTTCGCTTGAATACACTCCGGAAATAGTTTTAATTACAGCTTTATAGCGACCTACAACCTCTTCGCAGGCGTCAGAAATCTCACCAAGAGAAGCACGGACACNGNCAGCCTTGACAGCGAGGTCAAGGAGGTTGCCCTTAGAGGGATCCTTCACAGCCTCAGTTATTGCCTGCAGAGCCTTCTTCACAGCCTCCTCATCACGATCCTTACGGAGGTCATCGAGACGGGCGCACTGCTCCTTACGAACCTCGGTGTTGTCAACCTCGAGGATATCGATGGGATCTTCATGGTCAAGACGGAACTTGTTGATGCCGACGATTGTCTGCTTGCCGGAGTCGATATGAGCCTGTGTGCGGGCAGCAGCTTCCTCGATACGGAGCTTGGGAAGACCGGTCTCGATAGCCTTAGCCATACCGCCAAGTTTCTCGATTTCTTCGATGTGAGCCCATGCACGGCGTGCGATCTCATCTGTGAGGGCCTCAACATAGTAGGAGCCACCCCAGGGATCCACCTGCTTGGTGACGTAAGTCTCCTCCTGGATGTAGATCTGAGTGTTACGTGCGATACGAGCCGAGAAGTCAGTCGGGAGGGCGATAGCCTCATCGAGCGCGTTGGTGTGGAGCGACTGAGTGTGACCGAGAACGGCACCCATAGCCTCAACACAAGTACGGCCTACATTATTGAAGGGATCCTGCTCTGTGAGTGACCATCCGGAAGTCTGACAGTGAGTACGCAACGCGAGAGACTTGGGATTCTTCGGATTAAACTGCTTCACGATACGAGCCCAAAGCATACGGGCAGCGCGCATCTTGGCAATCTCCATGAAATAATTCATGGAAATACCCCAGAAGAAAGAGAGACGCGGAGCGAAAGAGTCGATATCCATACCGGCATTTACACCGGCACGGAGATACTCAAGACCGTCAGCGAGTGTGTAAGCCAACTCAATATCAGCAGTTGCGCCGGCCTCCTGCATGTGATAGCCGGAAATAGAGATTGAGTTGAACTTAGGCATGTTCTTGGAGGTATACTCGAAGATATCAGCGATAATCTTCATTGAGAATGCCGGCGGATAGATATAGGTGTTACGCACCATGAACTCCTTGAGGATATCATTCTGGATAGTACCTGCCATTTCCTCAAGTTTTGCACCCTGCTCAAGACCTGCATTGATATAGAAAGCAAGGACGGGAAGCACGGCGCCGTTCATAGTCATGGAGACTGACATCTTGTTGAGAGGTATGCCGTCGAAGAGCACTTTCATGTCCTCGATAGAGCAGATAGACACACCCGCCTTACCAACATCGCCTACAACACGCTCATGGTCGGCGTCATAGCCGCGGTGAGTGGGGAGGTCAAATGCCACTGACAGACCCTTCTGGCCGGAAGCGAGGTTACGGCGATAGAAGGCGTTGGACTCAGCGGCAGTGGAGAATCCGGCATACTGACGGATAGTCCAGGGGCGAAGAGGATACATGGCGCTGTAAGGGCCACGCAGGAAAGGAGGAATACCGGAAACGTAGTCGAGGTGTTCCATACCCTCGAGATCCTCCTTAGTGTAAACAGGCTTCACCGGGATAAGCTCGGCAGTGAGCCATTCTTCTCCTTTCTCAGGAGCTGCGGCGGCGGGAGCCACCACTTTCTTTATATCGATTTCTTTGAAATTCGGTCTCATGATTTACTTGAGGAGTTTAGCGTTGAAATCAGTTAAAGTCTCGAGAACATTCACGCGAACATGGATGAAGTGCTCGATACCCTGCTCCTTGAGAGCGTCCATACAAGCAGGAGCACCGGCAACAACGAACATTGCGCGACCATCGAGGAGCTTGAAGGCCTCGGGAGCGAACTCAGCATACTCATCATCGGAAGAACAGAGCACAACAACATCGGCACCCTTCTCAACAGCGGCATCGACACCTTCCTGAACAGTATTGAAGCCGATATTATCAATGATCTCATATCCGGCGCAACCGAAGAAGTTGCCGGAGAACTGAGCGCGAGCGAGACGCATGGCGAGGTTGCCGATAGTGAGCATGAATACCTTCGGACGACGAGCAGCGCGCTCAGTGTCAAGACGGAGAGCCTCAAACTGAGAAGCAGCACGGNCAAATACGAGAGATGCAACGGCACCGTCAGCTACATCGCTTGCGCAACCGCAACCACAAGTGCACTCATCAATCTTGATTTTGCCGAGGGCAGTCTCATTGATATTGGGATACTGGTTGGTGCCGAGAAGAATCTCCTTACGACGAGCCACGTCAAGATGACGTTTCACACCGCTGGCATTGACTTTCTCCTGAACCTCACCCTTACGGAGAAGAGCAAGGAAACCGCCATTGTCTTCAACCTCGTTGAAGAGTTTCCATGCCTGCTCGGCGATGGAGGCGGTAAGATTCTCTATATAGTAAGAACCGCCTGCGGGGTCAACAACCTTGTTCAAGTGGGATTCCTCGCGGAGGAGCACCTGCTGATTGCGTGCGATACGCTCAGAGAACTCATCGGGCTGCTCGTAAGTAAGATCGAAGGGAAGAGTCTCGATAGAGTCAACACCTGCGAGAGCCGCGCTCATGGTCTCAGTCATGGAGCGGAGCAGATTGACATGAGCATCGTAGAGAGTCTGATTAAAACGTGAAGTCACTGCATGTACGTGCATCTTGCAGCAGCAATCGCACTCGGGACCATACGCCTTCACAATCTCAGCCCAAAGCATACGGGCTGCACGGAACTTTGCGAGCTCCATGAAATAGTTGGAAGAGATGCCCATATTAAACTTTATACGGCAGGCAGCTTCACAAACATCGAGGCCGTACTCAGTAAGGAGGTTGAGCCATTCGGCACCCCAAGCGAGGGCGTAGCCAAGTTCCTGAGTGATATAAGAGCCGGCGTTGTTGAGCATGGCAGAATCCACACAGAAGCAACGAAGATTCTTGACAGGCTTAACAGCCTCGTACACAGCAAGAACAGTCTCCTTAAGATCTTTCGGGAATTCAAGGCCATGCTTAAGCAGACGCTTGAAAGGATTGAACTCGATAGAGCCACGGAAATCCTCTTCCGCACCCTGCTCCTTGATGAGGCGAACGAGTTCGGCAGCCACTTCCGGAGCTTTTCCGGGGCAGCAGTCAACATTCACTTCAACCTTGTGGAGGTCAACATCCTTGAGGATTCCGGCCAGATCGGCAGCTGAGAGTTCGCCGCGCAGACGGATTCCGAGAGATTCTACACCTCTGTCAAGAATGTGGCGAGCGTGGTCGTTGAGCTCGGCCACGGTGTTGCCCTGAAGCATCTGGCGGATAAGCCAGTCATTATTGTCGCGGGTACCTCTCAGATAGGGGAACTGTCCGGGCAGTGTGTCAAGATTCGGAAGTCCCTGGAGGTCTTCACGGCGATAGAAAGGCTGCACGTCAAAGCCTTCGTTGGTACGCCAAACCAATTTCTTGTTGAAATCGGCGCCCTTGAGGTCGACAGTGATCTTATCCACCCACTCCTGACGGGAGACAGGGGGGAACATGTCGAACAATTTTTCTTTTTTCTCTGCCATAATTAAATAGCTCTGTTGAAAATATGTTACGGTAGCTTCTAAAGCACGGTTCTCAGATATACGAACTTATCCGCAATATCGCCAATCTTTCACCGAAAAGNGAAAGAGAATGACTCATATCACGGATGAAGGGGATAATATCAAGAATCGTACTCCTTCAAATTAAAAAAGTCAAAATAATATCATTGTCGCTGACGACAACGGCCTCCTGCGGAGACTCTTGCAAAATTAAGAAGAAATTTTCAGATACTGAAAATAAACGGTAAAAAAAAGCAATGTGNCCCTAAGCAANGCATCAAAACTACAAAATCTGTCTTTGANGCCATCACACNATAATAAGCTGTTGNCAATAAGACAGGTGCCACTCGGCCAATCATATAATTACAGGCANGGATCATATCATATTGACATGATCCGATATGACCNTAACTTAGAGAAGTTGCTTATCGGCACAAGTGACCACTCTGGCGGGGAAGTCGTCAACGAGCGAGAGGTTGTGGGTCGCCATNACCACAGCGTGGCCCGCTTTAGCGAGGTCATGAAGAAGGCTGACTATCTGATAGCCAGTCTGTGGGTCAAGATTTCCAGTGGGTTCATCGGCAAGAATCAGCTCCGGACTATTAAGCAAAGCTCGGGCTATCACGATGCGTTGCTGCTCACCGCCGCTCAATTCGTGNGGCATCTTATATGACTTATTGGTCATACCGACGTCATTGAGCACGTCTTCAATCCGGCTGTCTATTTCATTCTTATTTTTCCATCCTGTGGCCTCAAGCACAAATCGCAGATTTGACCACACACTTCTATCCTGCAGCAACTGAAAATCCTGGAATACGATTCCTATCTTCCGACGAAGGTGCGGGATCGCCTTCCGGCGCAGNCCTATAATGTCTGTGCCGAGAACTTCCGCCTTGTCGCCGGAAGCAATCGGCACCTCGGCATACATTGACTTCATGAGGGAAGACTTTCCGCTGCCCACTCTCCCNACNAGATAGCAAAACTCACCCTTCTCTACCGAGAGGTCAATATTCTTGAGCACCGTCTTTTCGGCTCTCTCTATGCTCACGTTACGATAATCTATTACCTTACCCATTGTGAAGTAGCTTTATTGAAAACAGCCGGAGGAATCTTAAAGCTCCTCCGGCCGTTATTCCGTTGCAAATTTAATTATAATTCACGAGTCTGCAAAAATAACCTCTTTGCTTCTTATGTCTTAGAAACTGAACTGGAAAAGTGCGTCCACACGATTGGCATTGGCGTGGGCATGATTGAAATTCATTCTTTTTCCGAAGAGATATTCCGCACCTACCTCAAAACGTGGGGTAATNTCCCATATAAGATTGATGGCTCCATACTGACCGTATTTATACTCAGAATCCGCAGGATTAACCTTAGGATAGTAGCGCATTGTGGCCAGAGTGAGGCAGGAATAAAGATTATCGAGGAAATTATATTTAGCTCCGAAAGTGAGGCTCAGNGCTTGCGGTGCGTATAATTGTCCCGGCACACTTTTGTCAGGCACAAGATCNTAGCTTCCGACAGAGAGGTCGCCCGTATATGAAGNGTGTCCCTGACCAAAGACGGCTGTGGCGTAGACAGTCAGCGGAGACACCACTTTTATCATAGACGACAGCTGCACGCCCCACCCTACAACATCTCTATTACGTCCGCTCATCAGATCGCGATAAGGAATTACACGCAGCAGGCCGGAGAGACGCACATGACTCAGCCCGGAATGCCATTGATACTGGGCCATGGCAGCCAAGTCAGGCACATAATCAGAACACTTCTCCGTCATATTATTATCCACACTGACTGAAGACCCCGGAAACTCGAAAGAGCCNGCCACTGAGAAATTCTTCTTGAAAGTGTGCATATATCTGACCAGTACATTCGTCTTTGAAATCTTGCCATTNGGGCCGGATCCATCAATAGTGACAGGNTCTGCGGCNGGATCGGCAAAAGTGGATGTGGCNTAACCGGCAGTCCAATCACCAGAAGTGAAGTATGCTTTCTTAAGTTTGAATCCTACTCCNGAATAGCCATCGAAGTTTCCTTCAATATAGGCCATATAATCTCCCAGAATACGATTGGAGCCAATAATAGTGAAGAAGAGGCANGAACCGGCGGGAGTNGCTGCCAGTCTCTTCATCGAGGCCGGATTCTTGGGAATGGGTATAGAATAGATATTGAATCCGTTGGTCGGCACAGAGCCGTTCCAATCAAACCATCCCCTCATACGCACGAGTCCGCCCACACCGAAGGAGATATTGGCATTGCGGCTCATAAACATGAAATAGGGTGCTTTGGGATCCTGAAACTGTCGGAACTGGTCGAGATAGAAACGATCGAGAAGCCTATAAACAGAGTCAGGATGAGCAGCCTTGCTATTGCCATCTCCGTCTATATAGACAATCTTGGTATTCTCCACGAGTCGGCGTCGCTCCCTGAGTTCCGGGAATTTCAAATCTGAAATATGAACTGAATCAAGGGGGAGTTCTTCATCATTTCCTGCTTCTTGAGCCGAGGCATTCATTGGAGAGAGACACAAGAGAGTCGCACCGGAGGCGAGACCTATCAGCAATCTGGAAAATTTTCTCATTGGCAATAGTTTATTTAAGTATCTAAGAAGAAAGAAAATAAGTAGCGAAACGTCCGTTTAATCGGCCACTTATTTTGAGGAGAAAAATATATCAGAATCTGAGTCCGCAGGAGAGGACAATCTGAGAATTGTCAAGCGAGAGATTTGCATTCGGGCTTACAATAGAGGGATTTGCCGGATCATCGGTAAAGGCGTGGAAGGTGGCTGAACGATGCTTATAAACGTATGCAAGATCAACGGCAAACTTCTTATAACGATAACCAAGACCACATGTGACATAATTGGTGGTGTTATCAAGCTGGAAAGAAGGGTTCAGACCGGTAGCCACAATCTGTTCTCCATTTCTGACTCTCTCCTTGACCGGCGAGGAAACGAAAGAGTATCCGGCGCGTACGCTGAATTGAGAGGTCACGCGAAACTCAGCACCGACTCTCAAAGAGTTGGTGGAGGTATAATAATCCTTTATGTCCTGATTCACCTCATCGTAAGGGTCATAGTAAGAGGCACGGGAAGCACGGGGTGTTCCTTTCCCGGAAGGAGCATACCAGGGGTCCCATTCGTAGCCATAATCCCAGTCATCATATCCGCCCGACCAATAATCGTAGGTGTCAGGATAGGAAATTCGTGTGGAATGAGTGGGTTGCCATTCATAATCGGCCGACAGGATGAAACGTCCGCCTATCACACCGGCAATTGAGGCTGTGAGCTTCCAGGGAGTACGGAGGCTAAAATTATCGTATGCCAACTGACGGTTGTTGGTAGTAGCCGACACTTTGCCCTCCCTCATTGCAGAATAGTCGGCAGAGGTGTTGGCATAGTAGCTTTCAGTGAGATTATACCACGTCGGGGTATGGAATGCGAAACCGAGACGCAACTCCTGAATAGGTTTCACGATAAAGCCCAGCTGATAGTTGAAGCCATTACCATTCAGATTGTAATAGTTGTGGAGATTCCAAGCTGCATCAGTGCGGCTGAAACTTCCATTATTTTCTATCATGGCATTTGAGAGATTCTCTCCCCAATATGTCTCACGAGTATAGTTTACACTGACAATATCGAAATTCATGCCCCAATAGAAGACATCGCTTATATTGCCACCCAAGGCAATGTTGTATTCATCAACACCACCCCACTCCTGAACACTGAAAGAGCCGCTTCCGGAGGTCTCATTATCCCACTGTCCGAACCATGTAGGAGAATCCACCGAGCCGGAAGGAGAAATGAAATAGGAGTCATAACCGAGAATGGCGAGCCATGGAGCCTGATAGCCTCCGTCATTGGGATTGTAGGGATCAAACGAACTTGAGCTCTCCACATCTCCCACGGTTATGTCCTCGGCATTGGCAATCCCGGCAATATAGTTTGTGAGAGAATTATCAAGTCGGGGCACTCTTCCGGAGTAACGGCGATTGAAAGATGCTCCCTTATTATATGTAAACCCGATATTAAAATTGCGCAACACCGAGTTATTGAGTCTGAGAGTAGCCACACCGCCAATATTATTAAGCAGAAAACGGGTCTGATTGTCGGTCATATTAAAGCCTTGGGAAGTGGCGGAAGAGCGCTGACAATCAAGATCGAGAGTGAAGCCGAGTTCAGAACTTCGGTAGACGCCGATACCGGCAGGATTCTGTGAAAGCGTAGAAAGGTCGCCGCCCAGCGCACCGAACGCGCCACCCATTGACATGAAACGGGCAGTTCCCTTAAGATCCGACTGAGTGAGAGGAATGACATCGGTAGCAGTCTGGCCAACGCCTGCAAAGGGACAGAGGCCAAACAAAGCAAGAAGTATAGAATTTCTCATAGTTTGCAATTTAAAAACAGATAATCCTTTTAAGTAGCTAAGAAAAATTAAACGATATAATAACTCAGTAGCTTTGAAAGTATCTTAATATGATATATGCGGCTAATTTTGGCCATCTTGACCTTGTCACTCAGTCGCTTAGCTCG
>JAAVFY010000004.1 GCA_014800515.1 Bacteroidales bacterium | reverse complement strand
AGAAAGGGCTATGAGCTCCCCGCCGATAAATTTGAAACCGACGGTATGAAGGAGATTCCTTCCGATCTTCTCCGTCATGAGAACCTTGATCTTCCCGAAGTGTCTGAGCTGGATGTGGTGCGTCATTACACCAATCTCTCTAACAAGAACTTCGGTGTAGACACCGGTTTCTATCCTCTCGGTAGCTGTACGATGAAGTATAACCCGAAAATCAATGAGGAGATCTGTGCTCTTCCGCAGTTCACGGGCCTTCATCCTCTCCAGGACGAGGAGTCTGTGCAGGGTGCGCTCGAAGTGTACTATAACCTTCAGAATGCCCTCTCCAATCTTGCTGGTCTGGCTGAGTTCACTCTCAATCCTTATGCCGGTGCCCATGGTGAGCTTACGGGCCTGATGGTTATGCGTCAGTATCACAGAAGTCGTGGCGACCTCAAGCGTACTAAGGTAATTGTTCCTGACTCGGCCCACGGCACTAATCCTGCCTCTGCTATGGTGGCCGGTCTTGATGTTGTTGTCGTTAAGTCTCGTCCCAACGGTTCGATTGATATCGAGGATCTCAAGCCTCTGCTTGATGATACTGTGGCCGGCATCATGATGACCAACCCCAATACTCTCGGCATGTTCGAGACTGAGATTGTTGAGATTGCAAAACTCGTACACGAGGCAGGTGGTCTGCTCTATTATGACGGTGCCAACCTCAATCCGCTTCTCGGCAAGGTACGCCCGGGCGATATGGGCTTCGATATCATGCACATCAATCTCCACAAGACTTTCTCTACCCCTCATGGTGGCGGTGGCCCGGGTTCGGGTCCTGTCGGTGTGGCTAAGCATCTTGTTAACTTCCTCCCGAATCCGCGCGTGGTGAAAGGTGAGGACGGCAGGTTCCATGTGGAGTTCGGTAAGGATAGCCTCGGAAGTATCTCTACTTTCCTCGGCAACTTCGGAGTCATGATGCGTGCTTACGCTTATATCCTTACTCTCGGTAAGGAGAATATCCGTAACGTGGGCCCCATGGCTACTCTCAATGCCAACTATATCAAGGAGTCGCTTAAGGATGATTATCTGCTCCCGATCCAGGGCGTTTGCAAGCATGAGTTTGTGTTCGACGGCCTCAAGGATAAGTCTACGGGTGTCACCACTCTCAACGTTGCTAAGCGTCTTCTCGACTATGGATTCCACGCTCCTACGATCTATTTCCCGCTGCTCTTCCACGAATCTATGATGATTGAGCCTACTGAGACTGAGAGCCTTGAGACTCTTGATGAGTTTATAGAGGTGATGCACAAGGTAGCCAAGGAAGCTCGTGAGACTCCCGAGGAGGTGATCAATGCTCCGCTTACCACTCTCGTGCGTAAGCTCGATGAGACCACTGCAGCCAAGAATCCTATCCTCAGCTATAAGGATCTTAAGAATCAGGAAGCATAATGGCTCAGCATAGCGATCTTATTATCATCGGCGCAGGCCCGGGCGGTTACGAAACCGCTCTGGCTGCTGCCCGCCGTGGTATGTCGGTCACTCTCTTCAATGGCGACCGTCTCGGCGGAACTTGCCTGAATGAGGGCTGTATTCCCACTAAGTGTCTCTGCCGGAACTCTGAGATTGTTGCTTCTTTCAAGGAGGGCGAAAAATTCGGTATCGACGATTTCACTTTCTCAGTTGACTATGGCCGCATACTTGAGCGTAAGAATTCGGTTGTAGATACTCTCCGCGAGGGCGTTGCTTCGCTGCTTAAGAGTGCGAAGGTGAATGTGGTCAATGCGATGGCTTCTTTCCGTGATGCCTCTACTGTCGTGGCGGAAGAGGAGGAGTATACTGCCGACAACATCATCATTGCCACAGGCTCTGTCAGCAAGTCGCTCCCCATTCCGGGGCATGATCTGGAGTGTGTGATGGATTCCACCCGTATCCTCTCGATGGAGTATGTGCCTGTATCGCTTACTATTATCGGTGGCGGTGTGATAGGTATGGAGTTTGCTTCTATATTCAATGCTCTTGGCTCGCAGGTCACTGTCATCGAGTTTATGAAGCAGATTCTCCCTCCGTTTGATTCGGATATTGCAAAGCGTCTCAAGCAGACTCTCTCAAAGAAAGGTATCAAGATCATTACCGGCGCTGCCGCCAAGAAAATCGAGCAGAATGCCGATTATGAGATTTGTGTCACTTACGAGTCAAAAGGCAAGGAGGAGACTGTCGTGTCTTCCGATCTCCTTATGGCTGTGGGGCGCGCTCCGCGTCTTGAGAGCCTAAATCTTGAGGCCACCGGTGTGGAGTTCTCTCCCAGAGGTATCGTGGTCGACGACAATATGCGCACTTCTGTGCCACATATTTTCGCTATCGGCGATGTCAATGCACGCATGATGCTGGCCCACGTAGCATCTTTCCAAGGTCTGCGTGCTCTCAATGTCATACAGGGCAAGCAGGATAATATCCGTTTTGATATTGTTCCTTCTGCAGTCTTTGTTGTGCCTGAATGTGGCATGGTCGGCATGACCGAGGATCAGGCCAAGGCTGCCGGAATTGAGATTATGGTGGGTCAGAGTTTCTTCCGTGCTAATGGTAAGGCTCTCTCAATGGGCGAGCCTGACGGTCTCTGTAAACTCATCTTCCGTAAGGAGGATGGTGTGCTGATCGGTGCCCATATCATGGGTGTTGAGGCTGCCGACCTCGCTCAGCAGTGTGCTGACCTTATGAATCGTGCCGCTACTCTGCATGATATGGAAGATATTATTTTCGGTCATCCCACTGTCAGCGAGGTTATCCTCTCTGCGTGCCACGCCGTGAAGTGATTTCTTTACACTCATTGTAGACACTCTTGATCTATTAACTTCCTTCCCAATAATCTATATTAGTTGGGAAAGTGTCTCTATAGATACAAATGTCATTATAATAATATAAGAGTCCTCCGGATGTTGATTCATCTCGGGAGGACTCTTGATTTGATGAGTATATTCCCTTGTAAGTAGCTGGTCAAATTAAACGTATATTATACGCTCAGGCGATTTTGAGCAGATTTGGCTACGGAGCGAAGGAGCGATGCGGGCATCGTGACTGAGTGACAAAGCCGAAGCGGCCAAAATCGACAAGCGGATGATATACGAAATATACGCCACCTGTTTTGACTTTTTTATATCGTTTTAATTTGAACAGCTACTTATAAGTTTTCTTAGCTACTTAGTCCGTTCTTACTCTATAATAGCTTATTCACGCAATAAATTATCCCAGAAATGGATTGTATCTTTTTTCGTCACCGATGGTTGTGGATGGTCCGTGACCCGGATACACTTTCGTTTCCTCGGGTAAGACCATAAGTTTACGCTTGATTCCGTTGATAAGCTGCTCATGGCTTCCTCCGGGCAAATCGGTCCTTCCGACGCTCCCTTGAAACAGGATGTCGCCGGCGATAAGAAATCCGTCTTTCTCGTCATATAGCGCGATACTGCCCTGACTGTGTCCCGGCACATGGATCACTTTCAATTCTCCCTCTCCAATCTTGATAACGTCTCCTTCTTCAAGATATTCGGTGATCTCTACTCCATGGAATTTCTCTCTTATCCCGAACATTGCAGCCTGTTCTTGCACCCTCTCTCCGAGTGGCTCATCGGCTTTATGTGCCTTGACAGGGACTCCGTAGCGGCTGGCAGAGAAGTGATCTCCTACCACATGGTCAATATGAAGATGTGTATTGATGACAGCCACGACCTTCAGACAATTACGGCTTATGAATCCGTCCATAGCATTCTCCTCCTCTTTGCCTAACATGCCGGGATCAATTATGGCGCACTCTTTAGTGCCGGGATCATATACCACATAGGTATTTATGCCGAATAAACTGAATGTGAAAATTGCTACTTTCATTTTATTATTCTGTCTTTTTTGTTTTCCTAACTATTTAGCTGCTTATAAGTGCCTCATTACGACATGGAGGCATATACAAGTTTTTTTGTTTCAAAAAAAGGTTCGTCAAAATATGTAGTGATGTCAATCACTTCAATGGGTGTCTTCACTCCTGACAGCTCACTCTCAAGTTCTCCTCCTTTGAGTGCTATCACACCGTTGGGCAGGGCATTCACCTGATGTTTACGGTCGATGTTGCGGCTGAGAAGCTTGAGTATGCCTGACATTTCCATCACTCCCCGTGTGACAACAAAATCGAATTTCTCATGACATTCACCTATATCACCTTTTTGAAAAGTCACGTTTGTAAGTCCCACTGCCCGGGCCACCTCTTCCGCTACTTTTATTTTCTTTCCAATTCGGTCGATCAGATGAAAGTGGACGTTTGGAAACATTATGGCTAAGGGGAGTCCGGGGATGCCGCCTCCGGTACCGAAGTCAAGCACTTTTGTGCCTGCGGTGAAGTTGAGCAATTTCGCTATAGAGAGTGAGTGCAGGATATGGTTTACCTCAAGATTGTCAATATCCTTACGGGATATGACATTTATTTTGGTGTTCCATTCTTTAAGTTCTGCCTCAAGACACTCGAATTGCTCCTTCTGCTGTTGGCTGAGTGAGGGAAAATATTTCTGTATTGTCTGCATATATTTTGTAGGGTTATTTTTCCGGGATAATACTTTATGTAAAAACGTTTTCCTACTTCAGTCAGTTCTCTGCCTCCATTTTGCGAATCCCCACACGGAGTCTTCTATAAATATTATACTCCGATGTTGAGATGTCTGAGTTTCTTCTGTCATGACGTAATGACATGAAGAAATGAAGTAATGACATGAAGTAATGTTGAATGAAAAGAAAGGGGTGGTTGAAGTTGGCAGCTGTTTCAGAAGTCGTTCTCACATCCCTGTATTAACGATATTAACGCTCCCGAATAATTCTGAATTGCTTCTATCCCGATTTCCGACCGCAAAAATACTCTTTTTTTTTCCGATATTTGCCCTGCAACGAATTTTTTAGTAATTTCGCGATAATGTTCACCGGGCATTGTGATGACCTGGTAGGGCAAATCATATAGAAAATTACATATACCATACAATAATGGAATTAGAAGGAAGAATAATACTCGAACTCCCTGTTCAGTCCGGCACGAGCAAGGCCGGAAACCCCTGGAAGAAAGGTGAATGGGTGCTTGAGACAGGTGGCACTTATCCCCGCAAGGTGAAGTTTCATATTTTTGGAGAAGAACGTCTTGCTAATCTCGGCCATAATCTTCAGGTAGGAAAGGATGTCGTTATCTCTTTTGACCTTGATAGTAGAGAGTACAATGGTCGTTGGTACACAGACGTGGCTGTTTATGCAGTCCGTCCGGCCGGAAATGATATGACTGATTCCGGTCCGGGTCCCGTTGACTCGTTCGGTGGCGGCCTGCCCGGAGGATTCCCTCCACCGCCGGCTGCTCCTCAAGGCGGTATGACTAATCCCGGAGCAGGCTACAACACTCCCTTTGGCGCGGGTCCTGCCGGTCCTGCAGCTCCTATGGAGAATTCTTCTGACGATCTTCCGTTCTGACAACGGTTTCCAAAACAGCAGCCCCCGTCTTCACCAGGACGGGGGCTGCTGCCTCTCTCGTTTTCCATTTCTTTCCCTCTGATTTTTTTTTTGTTTTTTACCGCATTTTAACGGTTTTTAGCGGATTGTCCTTATGTAGCGTTCTGACGCGCATTTTGCAGCGATATGGGGTAGTATCCTGTCTTGATATGGTTCTTTTGATCTGTTTTGAAGAGGCTTTTTATGCCTTTTGTTAGGTAGTGTCACGATTTATTGCTAACTTTACGCCCGAATTGGTAAAAAAGATATAATCTTTATAATTTCGTATGCGTTATAAAATTGATATCCGGTGATAATTATGCTTTGCTTCCGGATATCGGGTGGCCGCCTTCTTTCCGTAAAGGTTGGCTTCACTTGATTATGACACGCGTATACGCGCTTTAATTTGATGACTGCTATGCAAGATAATTTGCAAAAGAACGCAGATAAAATCTCCCTCCTGTTTGAGAACAGTTGGGAAGTCTGCAATAAAGTAGGTGGCATTTACACTGTCCTCTCTACCAAGGCTCGGATTCTTGGAGAGGTCTTTGCCGACCGTCTCATTTTCATAGGACCGGATGTATGGTCATCTGAAAATCCTTCCCCCGATTTTATTGAGCGGAAGACCCTGCTAAAGAGCGCGGCTTCCAAGATGGAATTGCCATACGGTATTTCTATCCGTGTCGGACGCTGGAATATTCCGGGTAATCCGCTTGCCGTGCTGGTGAAATATGACGGTATATATAGTGAGCTGAACGGTATATTCGGTCAGATGTGGGAAAATTTCGGCGTTGATTCGCTCCATGCTAACGGAGATTATGAAGAGTCTTGTGCCTTCGCTGTGGCCTCCGCTATTGTGATGAAGGCGCTTTCGGCTCATCTCAATGTAGCTGAGGAGAAGGTGATTACTCATTTCAATGAGTGGACCACGGGTATGGGGCTCTTATGGATTCGCCTCAATATGCCTTCCGCCGCCACTGTCTTCACTGCCCATGCCACGTGTATCGGCCGTTCGATATGTGGCAACGGCAAGGATCTATATCAGTATTTCAAGGGCTATAACGGCGATCAGATGGCTGCCGAACTCAACATGGAAAGTAAGCATTCCCTCGAGAAGGCTGCCGCCCATGCTGCCGATTGCTTTACGGCTGTCAGTGAGCTGACTGCCGATGAATGTGAGCAGCTCCTTGATATTCGTCCTAAGGTGGTCACTCCTAATGGTTTTGAACCCGGATTTGTGCCAGGTGAGAGAAAATATCGCTCCCTGCGTAAAGCTGCCCGCAAGCGTATCTTTGAGATCGCTTCCAAACTTAAGGGGAAGCATTTTGATTCTGACAATACGGTGATTGTTGCCACATCGGGCCGCAATGAATATCGCAACAAGGGTATAGACCTTTTTCTTGATTCTCTTGCCAATGCTGATGCCGCCTGCAAGGGTAGGAGTGTCCTTGCTCTAGTGCTTGTACCCGCATGGGCTTCGGTCATATCTGAGACATTTGCCGGAGCGTCAGGCGCACCTGATTTTCTCTCCCACCGCCTTAATAATGAATTATCCGACCCCACTGCATGTCGGATTCGTCAGTTGGAGATGGAGAATAGACTCGGCCATGATGTCGATGTCATTTTTATTCCGGTCTATCTTGACGGCCATGATGGAGTGGTTGATATCTCTTATTATGATTTCCTCCCGGCTGTAGATATGACTGTCTTCCCGTCTTATTATGAGCCTTGGGGTTATACCCCGCTCGAGAGCGTGGCTTTCGGAGTGCCTACCGTCACTACTGATAAGTCGGGCTTCGGACGCTGGATACTCGAGGACTCGTCTCCGGGACTGTCGGCCAGCGGTGTCGATGTTGTGCCTCGTGATGACACCGGATATGTCGCGGCTGCTGAGGCCATTGCCGCTGATATTTTGGCTTTTGCCTCCGCCTCCGATGACACTCGCGAAGAGATGGCCCGCGCTGCGCTCGCCACTGCCGCCAAGGCTGACTGGACCTTCTTTATTCCTCGCTATTACACTGCTTTTGCCGATGCCATGAAGCATCGCGACGAGCGTATCTAATTTGTAAAATCACATAATCATTATATCGTATGAAACTTCAGGTAAGCAATACCAATAGCCCCAGCTGGAGAAATGTAACTGTGAGTTCCACCCTCCCTGAGCAGCTTAAGCCTCTCGAAGAGATCGCAAAGAATCTCTGGTGGGCGTGGAATAGTGAGGCGACTCGTCTCTTTAAGGATCTTGACATCGAACTCTGGGATAAGGTGGGTTCCAATCCTGTGCTACTCCTGCAGCGTCTGTCTTCGGAAAGATGCCGGGAAGTGATTGCCGATGAGGAGTTCATGGGCCGCTTGAAGGGGGTATATGCCGCTTTCAAGGAGTATATGAGCGTGCCTATGCGCGACGATATTCCTTCTGTGGCATATTTCTGCATGGAGTATGGTCTCTGCAGCTGTCTTAAAATCTATTCCGGCGGTCTCGGTGTGCTCGCCGGCGATTATATAAAGCAGGCGAGCGACTCGCGTGTCAATATGACGGCTGTCGGTTTCCTCTATCGTTATGGCTATTTCCAGCAGACTCTCTCTATGGACGGTCAGCAGGTGGCCAACTATGAACCTCAGAATTTCGAACAGCTTCCGATCGAACCGGTGCTTGGTGAGGATGGACAGCCTATGATTCTTGAAGTGCCTTTCCCGGGACGTATAATCTATTCTCACGTTTGGCGTGTGAATGTGGGTCGTATGCACCTCTATCTGCTCGACACTGATTTTGATATGAACTCGCAGTTCGATCGCGTGATCACTCAGAGCCTCTATGGCGGCGATTGGGAAAACCGTCTCAAACAGGAGTATCTGCTCGGCATCGGTGGTATATATCTGCTTAATCGTCTTGGCATCAAGACTGATATTTATCATGCTAACGAGGGCCACGCCGCTCTTATGAACCTGCAGCGTCTCGTTGACTATGTGCAGAAGGACAATCTTCCTTTCAATGTCGCTCTGGAGGTGGTGAGAGCTTCTTCGCTCTACACTGTTCATACGCCTGTGCCTGCGGGCCATGACTATTTCGAGGAGTCGCTCTTCGGAAAATATCTTGGTGAATATCCTGCAAAGCTGGGTATCTCCTGGAATGACCTTATCAATATGGGCCGCGAGAATCCCGACACCAATGAACGTTTCTCAATGAGTGTCTTCGCTCTTAATACTTGTCAGGAGGCTAATGGCGTAAGCTGGCTCCACGGAGAGGTGAGCAAGAAGATGTTTGCCGGCGTCTGGAAGGGATATTCTCCCGAAGAAAGCCATGTCGGATATGTCACCAATGGTGTCCACATGCCCACCTGGGCCGCTTCGGAGTGGAAGAATTTCTATGCCGAGAAACTCGGCCCGAAGCTGTTTGAGGATCAGAGTGACCCGGAAGCCTGGAAGGGTATCTTCTCCGTTGGCGATGATGAAATCTGGAACATGCGAATGACGCTCAAAAATAAGTTCATCGACTTCGTACGTAAGGATTTCAAGGAGAAATGGATCAAAAATCAGGGTGATCCCTCGGCTGTCATGAAGATTGTCGACAAGATTAATCCTAATGCCCTTATCATCGGATTCGCACGCCGATTCGCCACTTATAAGCGTGCCCACCTTCTTTTCACCGACCTTGATCGTCTGGCAAAGATTGTCAACAACGATCAGTATCCTGTACAATTCATCTTCTCCGGCAAAGCGCATCCTGCCGATGGTGCGGGTCAGGGTCTGATCAAGCGTATAGTAGAGATTTCGCGTATGCCGCAGTTTGAGGGAAAGGTGATCTTCCTTGAGGATTATAACATGAACGTTGCCAAACGTCTCGTCTCCGGTGTCGATATCTGGCTCAATACTCCTACTCGTCCGCTTGAAGCTTCTGGCACATCGGGTGAGAAGGCTGAGATGAATGGTGTCCTCAATTTCTCCGTGCTTGACGGATGGTGGTATGAAGGCTATCATTTCGATCGGGAGGCAGGATGGGCTCTCACTGAAAAGCGCACCTTCACTGACCAGTCGCTTCAAGACAAGCTTGACGCCGCCACTATCTATTCTATGCTCGAGAATGAGATCGTACCGTGCTATTTCGATAAGAACTACAAGGGATATTCTCCACGCTGGATTGAGAAAATCAAACGGTCTATCGGCCATATCGCGCCCCATTTCACTATGAAGCGTCAGCTCGACGATTATATTTCACGCTTCTACAAACCGGAAGCTGCCCGATATGCTTCTCTTGCTGCCCATGATTTTGCAAAGGCTCGTGAGATTGTAGCCTGGAAGGAGAATGTTGCTTCCAAGTGGGATCAGGTTGAGGTACTTAGCGTCAACTTTGAGGATGCTGCCAAGGGCGCGCCGCTTCTGACCGGCGATGAAATTGACATCACTTGCCGCATCAATACCAAAGGTCTTGATGACTCTGTGGGAGTTGAGCTCGTCATTTATCGCGACATTGATGGTGAAAGCAAGTATGAAGGCCGCAAGGAGTTCAAGGTGGTCGATCGCTCTGGCGATATCCTGACCTACGAACTCAAGGACTATCTCAAAGAATCCGGCGCTTTCCGTTATGGTCTGCGTATGTTCCCGCGTAATGAGGCACTGCCTCATCGTCAGGACTTTGCTTACGTCCGCTGGTTCTAAGATTCAGAGAACCTCATATCTGTTAAAAATCATAAATACAGCACCCCCTCCGAGGGAAGCTGTATCCGGAATCCTATAGAAAAAGGAGGAAGAGTCAGGTTGAAGTATGACTCTTCCTCTTTTATCATATAAGTAGCTAAGTAGCTAAGAACAATTAATAATATGATAGATGCGCGATAATTTTGAGACAGGTTGACCGCGGAGCGAAGGAGCTTAGCGAGCTAAGCGACTGAGTGACAAGGTCAAGATGACCAAAATTAGCCCCATATATCATATTAAGATACTTTCAAAGCTACTGAGTTATTATATCGTTTAATTTTTCTTAGCTACTTAAGAACAATTAAGTAGCTGGTCAAATAAAACGCAGATTATGCGCTCTGGCGATTTTGAGCCGATTTGGCTACGGAGCCAACGGAGCGATGTGGGCATCGTGACTGAGTGACAAAGCCGAAGCTGACAAAATCGATAAGCGGATGATATGCGAGATACGCACTACCTATTTTGACTTTTATTATATCGTTTTAATTTGAACAGCTACTTTGCTAATTATCTAAATCTCTTCCTACATGGCGAGATCTATTATTATCCTGTCAGCTATCATAATCCCTTTTTCTGTGAGAAAGAGTTGATCCTGACTTTTTGCGAGCATCTTCTCAGTGAGGGCCGGTTTCGCATTCTTCAGAAGCTGTCGGCATTTCTCCTCACCCCATTTTTCGCCATATTCTGTCAGATTGATGCCGCCCCCTGTCCTCATTCTCGTCAGAATATACTCTTCGCGAAGCTCCTCATCATTGAGTATTTCCTCTTCATAAAACTTGGAAGTTGGATTTTTCTTTTCTCTGAAATACCTTAAATATCCGTTCAGATCCGCAGGGTTGCTGCGACGTGTCCGTATGCCGTCATAGCTGTGGGCCGAAGGTCCGAGACCTAAATAAGGATTTCCTGACCAATAAGCACTGTTATGGCGCGAGTGACGTCCGGTCAAGGAATAATTGGAGATCTCATATCGATCGTAGCCCGCAGCCACGATTCTCTCTATCAGCCGTCTGAACATCCATTCAGAATCTTCCTCAGGAATGATTGGAAGTTTACCGCTATCACGCAGTACAGTCAGCGGAGTTCCATCCTCGTACATTAATGAATAGGCGGAAATATGTTCAGGGCGAAGTTCTATCATACGATCAAGCGATTCTTCCCAGCTCTCGCGGGTCTGGCCCGGAAGTCCGAAAATAAGATCAGCGGATATGTTGTCAAAGTATTGCTTCAGCATGATTATCGCATCAGCCCCCTGAGTTCCGCTATGTCGGCGCCCCATAGCTTTTAGTTCCTCATCCCGGAACGATTGAATACCTATACTCACTCTATTGAAGCCAACACTTTTCCAGAGTTCGGCTTTCTCTGGGCTTACATCGTCGGGATTCACCTCTATCGTGATCTCTTCGGGTTTCATCCCCTCATATATATTGTGTAACCCATGCATGAGTCTTTCAAGACTTTCCTCTGGCATTAGCGACGGTGTGCCGCCGCCAAGGTATAAGGTGGAGGGGAGTGTCGGTAGTTCTTCCTTCCGTCGGCGCGCTTCCTCAAGAAGACAGTCGGTCAGTAGAGGCCAATCCGCTATTTTTTCTCCCCCGCTGAAAAAGTCACAGTACAGACATTTTCGCCTGCAATAGGGAATATGGAGATAAAGACTTGATTTTTTTTTTCGGTCCATGCTGCAAAATTAATCATTTTGCAATTATCTACCCAATCCTACACGGGTAGGGGTTCTATAGTTATAGAAAGATGCTATTTATATGTTGGAAAGCATATATTTGTATTTGCAGAATATAAAAATATGTTGTAAATTTGAAACGTTTTCCAAATGAGATACCTGACAGCCTTCATACTAAGGAAGCAACCGGGCTTCTAACGGATGACCTATTGTTCAATGAAAACTAATACCAAAAACTTATCAATACAATGAAAGTTTACAAAACCAACGAGATCAAGAATATCGCCCTCATGGGATCAAAGGGCGCGGGAAAGACCACACTCGCCGAGTCTATGCTTTTCGAGTGTGGAGTTATAAAACGCAGAGGTTCTGTGGCCGATGGCAACACTGTCTCCGACTATTTCCCGGTTGAGAAAGAGTACGGTTATTCCGTGTTCGCCACTGTATTCAATGCCGAGTTCAACGGCAAGAAACTCAATGTGGTGGATTGCCCCGGTGGTGACGATTTCGTTGGCAACTCTTATACTGCGCTTGGTGTCTGCGATACTTCGGTCATCGTGGTCAACGCGCAGAATGGCGTGGAAGTGGGCACAAATAACGCTTTCCGCGTGACTGCCTCTTTGCGCAAGCCTGTCATCTTTGCCCTCAATCAGCTTGATGGTGAGAAGGCTGATTTCGACAATGTGCTCGAGCAGATGCGCGACACGTATGGCCCGAAGCTCACTGTCATTCAGTATCCGCTCGAGACGGGTTCCGGCTTTCATTCAATGATTGATGTCCTGCTCATGAAAAAGTATGAGTGGGGTNCCGATGGTGGTGTGCCCGTCATTTCGGAAATTCCTGATGATCAGAAGGAACGCGCCGAAGAGCTTCATCGTCTGCTGGTGGAAGCTGCCGCCGAGAATGACGAGAGTCTTATGGATAAGTATTTTGAGGAAGGCCATCTCACTGAGGATGAAATGCGTGCCGGCATCCGCAAAGGTCTCGTAGACCGCTCTATTTTCCCGCTGTTCGTGGTCAGTGCGCAGAAGGATATGGGCGTACGCCGAATGATGGAGTTCCTTGGCAATGTGTGTCCTTTCGTTAGCGATATGCCCGCTCCTATTGCTGTTGGAGGCGAGGAGGTGGCCCCTGATGCTGCCGGACCGCTGTCGGTATTCGTTTTCAAGACCTCTGTAGAGCCGCATATCGGGGAGGTGTCTTATTTCAAAGTGATGAGCGGCACGCTGAAGGCCGGTGCTGACCTTGACAATGTGAGTCGCGGCGGTCGTGAGCGTCTTGCTCAGATTTTCACTGTGTGTGGCCAGATACGCACAGCCGTCGATACTCTCGAAGCCGGTGACATCGGTGCGGCTGTTAAGCTGAAAGATGTGCGCACCGGCAATACTCTCGATGAGAAGGGGTGTGAATATAAGTTTGATTTCATCAAATATCCGGCTCCTAAATTTGTCAGGGCAATACGTCCCGTCACTGAGAGCGACGCTGAGAAACTTGCCGGTATCCTGACGCGTATGCACGAGGAGGATCCCACCTGGGTTGTTGAGCAGAGCAAAGAGCTGCGCCAGACTCTCGTCAAGGGACAGGGTGAATTCCATCTCCGCACTCTCAAATGGCGTATCGAAAACAACGACAAACTCCCCGTTGAGTTCTCCGAACAGAAGATTCCTTATCGTGAGACTATCACTAAGGCGGCACGTGCCGACTATCGTCACAAAAAGCAGAGCGGCGGTTCGGGTCAGTTCGGTGAGGTACATCTTATCGTTGAACCCTACACTGAGGGTATGCCCGAACCTGATACCTATAAGTTCGGCAATCAGGAGTTTAAACTCAATGTCCGCGATAAGCAGGAGATTCCTCTCGAATGGGGCGGCAAACTCATTGTCTACAACTGCATCGTCGGCGGTGCTATCGACGCTCGTTTCATTCCGGCTATTGTCAAAGGTCTTATGGACCGTATGGAGCAGGGCCCGCTCACAGGATCTTACGCACGCGATGTGCGTGTCATGATCTATGACGGAAAGATGCACCCGGTTGACTCCAACGAAATCTCCTTCCGTCTGGCCGGTAGAAATGCTTTCTCTCAGGCTTTCCGTCAGGCTAATCCTAAGATTCTCGAACCGGTGTATGATGTTGAGGTGCTTACTCCGGCCGATTCTATGGGCGACGTCATGAGCGATCTTCAGGGCAGACGCGGTCTTATCATGGGCATGTCTTCTGAAAATGGTATCGAGAAGATCGATGCCAAGGTGCCTCTCAAGGAGATGTCTACATACGCCACTTCTCTCAGCTCTATCACCGGCGGCCGCTCTTCATTCTCAATGAACTTCGCAAGCTACGAACTTGTTCCTTCTGATGTGCAGGACAAGCTGCTCAAGGAGTATGCCGAAACTCAGGAGGAGGAATAAATTCCTGAAAAAAGATGTCATATCCTGCTGATAATCGCAGGCGGCAGTAATAATCGTAATCGGGTACGCCTTGTGCGTACCCGATTCGATATTAGCCGAATTGGTCTAATTGGCATAATTGGGTGTATAATTGGGTGGGCGGCTTTGCGAAAGATGAATTTAGATTTATAGAAAGTTATGTCCGATTTAAGGTTTAGAAGTGTTGAGGAGGCCTCGTCAAGAAAGGCTGTGAAAGTGCAGATTCCTGATGAGAGGGTAGAGAAGTATTATGGCTGCCGGGTCTTTGACCGTCGTAAGATGTTTGAATATCTTCCAAAGCATACGTATGAGGTGCTTGTGGAAGCTATCGATAATAAACAGCCTTTGCCACGCGAAGTGGCTGATAGTGTGGCTCAGGGCATGATGCGTTGGGCGGTGGATTGTGGTGCCCGCCATTATACTCATTGGTTTCATCCTCTCACTGACGGCACTGCTGAGAAGCATGATGCTTTCGTTGAGCATGACGGTAAAGGGGGAATGATTGAGAAATTCTCCGGCAAACTTCTTGTGCAGCAGGAGCCGGATGCCTCTTCCTTCCCTAACGGCGGTATCAGAAATACTTTCGAAGCACGTGGCTATTCTGCCTGGGACATCTCTTCTCCGGCTTTTATAGTCGGAAATACTCTTTGCATCCCTACTATATTCATCTCCTATACGGGCGAGAGCCTTGACTATAAGACTCCGCTGCTGAAGGCTTTGAATTCCATTGACAAGGCTGCTGCCCGTGTGGCTCGTTTCTTTGATCNGGAGGTGAGACATGTCAATAGTTTCCTGGGTTGGGAACAGGAATATTTTCTGGTTGATGAGGCTCTGTATGCGGCCCGCCCGGATCTGGTGATGACAGGCCGTACGCTTATGGGCCATGATTCGGCCAAGAATCAGCAACTCGAAGACCACTATTTCGGTGCGATTCCGAGTAGGGTGGAGGCGTTTATGCTTGACCTTGAGATTGAATGCCATAAACTGGGGATTCCGGCTAAAACCCGACATAACGAGGTGGCTCCGAATCAATTTGAACTTGCACCGATTTTTGAGGAGACTAATCTGGCCAACGACCATAATCTTCTCCTTATGTCAGTCATGTCGGAGGTGGCTCGCCGTCATAACTTCCGCGTCTTGCTCCATGAAAAACCGTTTGCAGGTGTCAACGGTAGTGGAAAGCATAATAACTGGAGTCTTGGCACTGACAAGGGAGTGCTTCTGTTCTCTCCCGGTAAGACTGCAAAGCAGAATCTTCAGTTCATAGCTTTTGTGGCCAACGTCATGGCTGCCGTCCATCGCCACAATGCCCTGCTTAAGGCTTCCATTATGAATGCCACCAATGCCCACAGGCTTGGGGGCAATGAAGCTCCTCCGGCTATTATTTCAATGTTCCTCGGTTCGGAGCTCTCCCGTATCCTTGACAGAATCGAATCTGTGGAGCAGGATGAAGACATTGATCTTNCCGGTAAGGAGGAAATGCGGTTGGATGTGGCTCAGATTCCGGAGCTCCTTCTTGATAATACCGACCGCAACCGTACGAGTCCTTTCGCTTTTACGGGTAATAGGTTCGAATATCGCGCTGTTGGTTCGTCGGCCAATTGTGCATCGGCCATGATTGTTCTCAATGCTTGTGTCGCCGACCAGCTGAATATGTTTGCGGATGCTGTCGAGAAGCGTTTGAATAACGGTGAATCCATGGAACATGCTGTGCTGTCCGAGGTCAGAACTCTTGTCCGAGCCAGCCGAGCCATTCAGTTTGATGGCAATGGATATAGCCGGGAGTGGCAGGTTGAGGCTCGGCGCCGCGGACTCGATACGGAGACTTCCGCGCCGGTTGTCTACGACGCCTACCTGAGCCCTGAAAGTGTGGAGATGTTTGTCCGCACGGGTGTCTTCTCCCGTAAGGAGATTGAGGCCCGCAATGAGGTGAAATGGGAGATGTATTCAAAGAAACTCCAGATTGAGTCGCGTGTACTGGGCGATCTTGCTATTAATCATATCTTGCCGGCCGCTATCCGTTATCAGAATCTCCTGTTGGACAATGCCTATAAATCGGCACAACTTTTCAAGGATGATCCGAGCGACATTGTCTCTGCTCTCGGAATGGCCCAGATACGCGATATGTCTGTCCACATGCAATCTATCAAAGAAGGTATCGACCGCATGGTGGAGGCTCGTCACAAGGCCAACCGAATGCCTGACGAGCGATCAAAGGCAATTGCCTATCATGACAATGTGGCTCCCGAGATGGATACCGTCAGGCAACATATCGATGCGCTTGAACTTATGGTGGATAATGAGATTTGGCCGCTCCCTAAATATCGCGAGCTCCTTTTCATCCGCTGACATTCAAAGCTCGTTGCCGATCAGTGCAATCGCTGAATGATATTTAGCCATGTTGCCGGCTTTCTTTATCGCTTTCCAGGCTTTGCGTCCGATCTCAGCTTCTGCATATTCCCAGAAGGGAGCGAGTTTGGATAGGATCTGATGATCACCACAGAGGGTTTCCTCATAATGGCGGGCGAGCACGCGATGAAAACGGAGCATCTCCTCAAGACGGCGTGTCTTATCCCACTCAGTGCCTGATGCAATCTCCTCTGCCAGTGACGGACGTCCCAGTAGTCCTCTCCCTATCATGATGCCTTTCGCTTCGGGAAAAATCTCGAGAATGCGGAAGGCATCTTGCGGCGTGACTATATCGCCATTATATATCACGGCGTTTTTGCTTTCCTCAATTATTGACCGCATCTCGGTGAGGTCTGTTTCTCCGTTATATTGCTGCCGTCCTATCCTCGGATGTATGGCGATATGCTCAAGATCAAGTGTGTTAAGTATGGGCATGAGTGTTCTCCATTCCTCTTTCGATTCCTGACCGAGCCGCATCTTGACAGAAAATCTCATATCCGGATTCTCTTCGACCACTTCCTTCAGGGCGTCTCCACACTCCTGACGGCCCACTGTGGCCGCTCCTCGTCCTTTAGAAGTCTGGAGTGGGAACGGACAGCCCATATTTATATCCACCCGCTGTGCGCCTTCCTCTTTCATTTGTCTGACAAGTGTCTGAAGTTCAGTCAAATCTCGAAAGATAACTTGGGGCACAGACTTTATGTCTTGTGTCAATTCGCCGAAGGCATCGCGTAGGTCGCGTGCTCTTACTTCTCCTCGTTCCAGTCGTATGAAGGGCGTGTAATAACTGTCAATCCCCCCATAGCGAGCGGCATGAAAATGGCGGTAGACCGCATCCGTATGCCCCTGCACCGGGGCGAAATGTATCATAGTCTTCATATTCCTTGCAAAATTAGTATTTTTTACGGGATGAGGTCTTATCTTTGTTTCCGTCTTTCCTCCTTTTTTTTTAATTTTGCATCCGGTTTTGAGGAGTGGACACCTCCCGTCGCGGTTATTTAGTCAGCGGATTCTTATGGTGTCTGTTCCTCAGTCATGCTATGATTGTAAAAAAAGCTGGTGTGTTATTATATCATTTAATTTTTCTTAAGTAGCTAAGAAGAATTAATAATATGATAGATGCGCGATAATTTTGAGTCAGGTTGGCCGCGGAGCGAAGGAGCTTAGCGAGCTAAGCGACTGAGCGACAAGGTCAAGATGGCCAAAATTAGCCGCATATAT
>JAAVFY010000003.1 GCA_014800515.1 Bacteroidales bacterium | reverse complement strand
GCGTCGACCTCATCGCGAGTCATGTTGAGTTTTACAGCCAGAAGATCGGCTAAAGTCTTATATTGCATAAGCACTACTTACGTTGCTGAGTAGCTAAGAAAAATTAAACGACATATAACCAAGCAGTTCTGAAGATGTCTTGATATGAACATGCAACAAGGTCAATATGACTCAAGACCATGACGCATCCAATTCATATCATCAATTATATCTTAGCTCCTTACCTTAAAACCAATTAAGACACAAAAATAAGAAAAAAACCATAGGCTGAAAAATATTCAATCACGAATTTTGTCAAATGAAATAAAAGCAGTAACTTTGCAGCGCAAAATCCGGAAGGGCCGGTTATGAATCGGCCAATGAATGGAAAAGCAACAGAATAAATAACCAACAAATCAACCGGCAAGTTAATGGCAACCAAGATTAGATTACAGCGTCATGGCCGCAAGAGCTACGCTTATTATCCCATCGTAATCGCCGATAGCAGGGCACCACGAGATGGTAGATTTATTGAAAGGATAGGTTCTTATAATCCGAACACTAATCCTGCTACAATAAGTTTGGACTTCGACCGTGCTTTGTATTGGGTAGAGGTAGGTGCGCAGCCTACAGACACAGTTAGAACGATCCTCAGCAAGGAGGGCGTACTTCTGATGAAGCACCTCCGCGGAGGCGTGAAGAAAGGCGCATTCGACGAGGCCGAGGCACAGCGTCGTTTCGATGCCTGGAAGGCAGACCGCGACAAAGTGGCCAACGCAGCTCAGGCCAAGAAGGAGGCTACTGCAGCAGCTGACGCTAAGGCTCGCCTTGAGGCTGAGACAGAAAAGAACAAGGCAAAAGCTGAAGCTGTAGCAAAGAAGAAGGCTGAGAAGCTCGCAGCCGAGGAGGCAGCCGCCAAGGAGGCCCTCGAAGCAGAGACAGCTGAGGCAGAAGCAGCTGAGGCAGCTGAGTAATCTGAAGATTACTTCAACTCCCTAATTCTCAAGAGAAAACAACGCGAGCCAGAAATAGTCTGAGAGTTTTAGAAAAAGAAATTTAGGCTATTTCAAAAAAAAGCTCAAAAAGATTTGCACAGTTGGAAAATAATGTCTAACTTTGCAACGCAAAACAAAGGAACTGCGGATCGAACCGCAAAGATTGGCAGTTTCTAATTTTGGCCGATTAGTGTAGCGGTTAGCACGCCACCCTCTCACGGTGGAGACTCGGGTTCGAGTCCCGGATCGGCTACTTTAAGAGTTTACTGTGGAGTAAACTCTTTTTTATATACTATGTCTGTCATCAAGATTACCGCTTATTCTTATAGAATATGACAAGGGGTGTGCGAATGCACACCCCTCGTGTTCTATTTATACTGACAGTTGCAACAGCTATATGTTATAGCATTACTGCCTGTTTATGGTGTTGTATGTTAGCAGGGAAGAGCAGCGTTGGTCTTGCGTACAGCATCTGCACTTGCCTTGAAGAGAGCCTTCTCCTCTTCGTTGAGGTCAAGTTCAATGATGCGCTCGATGCCACCCTTGCCGAGGACACAGGGTACGCCGATGCAGAGATCTTTCTCGCCGTACTCGCCTTCGAGAAGTGCGGAGCAGGGGATGATGGCCTTCTGATCGTGGATCACAGCCTCTACTACCTCTGCTGCAGCTGCTCCGGGAGCATACCAAGCGGATGTGCCGAGGAGCTTAGTCAGTGTGGCACCACCTACCATTGTGTCGGCAGCTACCTTATCAAGCTGCTCTGCAGGGAGGAATGTGCTTACAGGGATACCGCGGAGTGTGGCGAAACGCTTCATCGGAATCATAGTAGTGTCGCCATGGCCACCGATCACGAAGCCTTCCACCTCATTGGGATTTGCATCGAGAGCAAGGCTGAGATAGTATTTGAAACGGCTGCTGTCAAGGGCACCACCCATACCGATGATACGGTTCTTGGGCAGACCGGAGATCTTGTGGATGAGGTAGGTCATAGTGTCCATAGGATTGGACACACACACGATGACAGCATCGGGGCTGTATTTGAGCACGCTTTCAGTCACCTGCTTCACGATACCGGCGTTGACACCGATGAGCTCCTCACGAGTCATACCGGGCTTACGGGGTATGCCGGAAGTGATAACTACGACGTCGCTGCCGGCAGTAGCGGCATAATCGTTTGTAACGCCCTTGATACGGGTGTTCATGTCAAGAAGGTTGGCTGTCTGCATCATGTCCATGGCCTTACCCTCGGACACACCCTCTTTGATATCAATCATCACTACCTCGTCTGCCACCTCGCGGATAGCCATGACGTTGGCTGCAGTGGCGCCTACATTACCGGCACCTACGACTGTTACTTTAGACATAATTTTATATTGTATTTATAAGATTGAGTAACTTGGCATTGGAAGCCATAGCACTGACAACTCTGAGCCCATTAAAAAATCAGCGTCTCCGGAATCTCTCTTTCCGGGGATAATGATTTTTTAACCGGTGTTGTCGTGCATAACTACTTCGACTGCAAAATTACTGAAATATTTCCATAATCATCTATAGCCGGACTGAAAAAATTCCAACTAAATCATATAAGTATCCCTTTCCCCTCTCTCACAATCTCCGGAGTGCGCGAAGTGAGATCGACTATGGTGGAATACTCTGTGCCGCCATCCTCTCCTTCCACCATGAGATCGATCTGACCTTCATAACTTTCTGACATCAGAGATGGGGAGATAACATAATCTATATCTTCAAATTCTACGGAGGTGGTCAATATCGGATTACCTAATTTTGCGGCCACAAGTCTCGCAGTCTCACTATCAGGAATACGAATACCGACTGTCTTTCTCCCTTTAAAGGCTTTGGGGAGGGAGGAGCCTGCCGGCAAGAGAAAAGTAAAAGCACCGGGCACATTGGCTTTTATCACCCGATAAGCAGAATCGTCAATGCGTGCATATTCAGCCGCCATGGAGATACCGGAACAGATAACGGACAGATGATTCTTGCGAGGGTCTATTCCCTTTAGTCGACAGATGCGATCGACAGCCTTTACATTCAGCGCATCACAAACAATACCGTAGACTGTATCGGTCGGCATCAACATTATATCTCCTGCCTTCAACGCATCACAAATCTCTTCGAGTTGCTTTTCTGAGGGAGAATCGCTCCAAACCTTTANTGTATACATCTTAAGTNGCTAAGAAAAATTAAACGATATAATAACTAAGTAGTTAAGCGGCTAAGAAAATTTAAACGATATAATGACCTAAGTAACCGATGTGCTACTTATTAAGGAACGAAGATTCCACTGCATTACGAAATTCCGGCTCGGGCGTGGAGCCTGTGATAGTATGTACTACTTTACCGTCGCCATCAATGAATATGAAATAAGGGATACTACTNACTCGGTAGGTCTGAGCAAGCTCACCCTCTATATCCACATTTACCGATACGAAATCCACTTTACCTTTGAATTCTTTTGCAAGAGCCGAAAAGACAGGTTTCATCTGCCGGCATGGCGGACACCAGTCAGCATAGAAATCCACCACCAGCGGACGTCCTGCATTGTTCACAATCTTCCCGTCGACCACACGATATACAGACTCGTGAGACTCACTATCGCCATCAATATTTTTTGATTGTCGCTTTGACGTGTCACTGACAATCCCGGCAGAATCACTCTTGTCGGACTCACTGCCTCCCGAACATGAAACAACTATCAATCCCAATGACATCACACTGAGAGTGAAGAGAGAGCGGATTATTGATTTCATTATATAATTCATTGTAATTATGACTTAAATACCTCTTCTTAAGTAGCTACTTAGAATCTCGATCCTCTGTTTCATATAACAATCTCGCTCCGTCAAAAGATTATGACGAAGCGAGATTTAAGTAGCGAAGTTGCTAAGCAACCAAATTGCTGTTACTTCCAGTCAGCACTCTGCTCGGGAGTGACCCAAGTGGAGCTTACGTATTCAAACTCACCGGGACCTGTCACCTTGTAGACCACTGTCTCTTCGTTGGCCGCGCCATCGTAAGCGGTGAATGTGATCGTATAAGTCACGTCCATACCGGCCACAGGCACTGCGTCAGGATGAAGAATGCCGAGAGCTCCCTTCATTGTCTCTGTGCAGAATCGCTTCTTAAGAAGGAGCACAATCTCATCGTCAGACATGCCTTCATATCCCTTGTATCCTTCAGGCATATTATTGAGAGCCGAAGATGCTCTGACATCCACATTGCCATAGTATGCCGATGCTCCGGAGTAGAACTCGGCATTGCCTCGATAGTCGATAAAATACTTACCCGATGTGAGAGATGTGTCGCCCATAGGCACGCAAATATTCTCATATACCCATGTGACGCATGCCATATAGTATGTATAGGAGGGATCTGTGTTGCGCTCGTATGGGAGAGTGAGAACCACGGAGGGATTATATACCCACTTGTTGTCAGAACGTACGAACTGGTCAACAAGCGTCTCAGTATAAGGATCAGCAATCCATTCACCTTCCGTCAGGACATACTGACGAGCCTTGACGGATGTCACTTTATCGGTGGAATTATAATAGAGATAGGCCACTGTCTTCACGTCGCCTTCGGCAGCGTAGGGAGCTGCGTTCTTAAGATAAACGGGGAGATAGGTGTCATCCGACGTTCCGGAGAGGTTACTGTAGCTCTGGCCCATGGCTGTATAGTCGGCAGGCTGGAGAACAAAAGTGTCGGCAGGACGTTTCCATGTTTTGCCGTCATAGCAATAAACAGCGGCTTTGGCTACACCCGGCACATCGGCTGCAGGGGCACGGCGCACTTTGAGACGAGGCGATTTTGAGACGCCGTCAATAGCTGTGAAAAGAACATTCACATATTTTGTCTTGCTACCCGAAACCGAGATTAGATAACCGGTGAAAGTATGCTTAGTTCCGTCGGTAAGTTTATCAGCGAAATATGAAGGAGCCTGATAAGCACTACCCTGTACATCTTCGACTCCATCGATGATGAGATTAGTATATGTCTTGCCGTTGTTATCAGTCACCTTTACAGTAGCCTCAAAAGAGATATATTCTGCCGTGAACTTTCCATCGCGTGCAGCGGCAACCTTCATAGCGGCGGCATCATAGCGAGCGGGCGCAGGATAAGAGTAAGATCCCTCGGCCACGACCGCATACGACTCCGGAGTGACGGCAATCTGCAGGCCGTCGTTATAGGAGCTCANTTCGCCCGAGACATTCACATCGGCACCAATAGCCACTGACGTCATGTCGAAACCGGATGCCTGATAACAAAGCAATGAAGCGCCGCTCGCATCAGTCACCACAAAACCACGTGTGCAGATACCGGTCACAACACCGCGAATATCAAGCGACGCGCCCTCGCTTGCGGAGGCAATGACCGATGTCATCTCCCACTCCGGAGTGTCGCCACCGCCAACATTGCCGAACACGGGGTTGACAGAGGCCTCGCTATAGCTCACATATACNTAATCGCCGGCAGCGGCATCAGCCATATTGGCAGACAGCAAAGAAGGAATATGCTCCGAAGCCGGACATATCGGGGCGAAAGAAGGGATATAGTTCTCGTCAGACCCCCAGGCTGCCTTATAGTCATCTTCCGACAGACGCATCTGAGCTATGCCGGAGTTAAGGGCCGTCACCTCCTCGGGCACCTTGGCAGCCACCTTATAGGACACCTTGATACCAGAACCGTTATTAAGGTTAAAGTAAGGGAAATCCTGGCTTGAGAGAAAAGCCGGGAGGAAGAGACGTGCATCCTCCTCAGATGCGAAGCACCCATTGGCAGCCACAGCAGCCAGAGCCTTGTCATCAGAAGCCAGAGCGGCGTTGTCAGAAAGAGCGGCGATGGCCTTATAATCATCGGCGGTCAGTGTATAGACCACGGTAGAGACCCCGTCGGCAACAGGAGGCACCTCGAATCCATCGAGATGATCATTCCAGGAGTTCTCGCTGCAAGAGGCGAATCCGAGGAGAGCCGAAAGCAGTAAAACCGATTTGAATTTATTTGATTTCATGTCTTTAAAATCTGAAAGAGGGTTAGAATGAGACCTTAAGACGAACCGAGAAAGTTCGGCCGAAAGAATAGAACACTCTGTAGGCATTCATCCATGTGCCCGGAGCATCGCTCGAGGTGTAGGCATCCTTCACATAGTAATTGTTGAAGAGATTGTTGACATTGCCATAGAGAGTGGCTTCCGTGCCACCGATTTTGAAGCGGTAGGAAGCATTGAGGTCAAACTGATTGCCGAAGGGAATCTTCCAGGGATCAGCCACAGAGATTGTGGTGCCGGGATTAAGATTGGAACCGTTGACCTGATAATCGGAGTAATTGTTTGCAGAGAAAGTCCAATCAGCACCGATGCGGAAACCCTTGAAGGGACGGAACGTCACGCCGAGTGCACCTGTGAGCTGAGCCGAACCACCGATCTTACGACCCTTCTGCTCGAGGATAGCCCAGAGATGGTCGGGAGCGAGAACNCCCGATGCGATATCGCCATTCAGGCTGGCGAGAGGCATACCCTGCTCGTTGTAGAAATAGCCCTTGGCGTTGGAATCCCATTGCCAGTCGCCCACGGAGAGCATACCGTCAAGTTCGAACCATTTAGCAGGTATATATTTGAAGTCAACCTCAACACCCATGTGGCGGGCATCAACACCCTGGAGGTTCATGGCATAGTAGGAACCGTCGCGCATAGTGCCGCGCTTCTGAGTGTCGCGGTCAGACTTGTCGAGCCATTTAGTCCAATAGGCATTGACTGTTGCCGAGAACTGAGGAGAGTGATAGCCGTAGCCAAGTTCGATAGAGCCGACCTTCTCGTTGTGGCATTCCGGATTTATAGCATTGCTCGTAGCAGCGTCAAGGAACACTCCATAGGAGAAGAACGGAGCCTTCGAGAGGAAACCACCGTTGATAAAGACATTATTGTGGCGGTCGATATTCCAGTTGGCACCACCCTTGATAGTTCCGCCAAGGAATGTGCGTACCTCCGACTTGGCATGAGCTTCGTCATAGTAGAAATGGTCGATACGCTGATAAGAGGTGAGATTAAGCGAGCCGGCAAGCACAGTTGTCACCGCACCGTCCAACAGGCGATATTCACCCTGGGCAAAGATACCTTCCTGATGATTATGACCATCATAATCGCGATAGACGACATCTCCCACACCAAGCTTCTGATACTTCCAGTTAGGATCAAGAGCGGCGGCGTTGTTTTCAGGTTTTACATTCTTACGGTTCTCGTAGTTCATATAATACTCACCGTCGTAGAGGTCAATAATCTTCGCGTTGTGGTGGCCAACATAGTAGCGGAAGTCAAAACCTCCCGTGAAAGTGAGTTTATTGGGGATAAACTCATTCTTATAAGTGGATACGAAGCCATACCACTCATGAGAGTTATTACTCTTGGCCATCACCATATTTGAACCTTGAGTGGAGGCAGCATTCATATCCTGAATCGCTCCATAATCGAAAGTGCCGTCGGAACGACGGAAGAGAGTTGAGAGCACACCGTTGTTGGCGCCATACCAGGAGGAGTTTGAAAGCGAAGTGCCGTTATAATAGCCGTGGCCCTGGCCTGAATATCCACCACCGGAGGCGAGAGAGACATAGAGAGCTGTGGAGAGAGATGAAAGCTCATTGATCTGCCAGATATGATTGAGCGAGATTATAGGCTTATGATAGGAATTACGGTTGGAGGTGCGCACCTGACCTTCATTATCATAACCGAACACGGGGTTGTAGCGATACATAGACTCGCCGTTCATATAATTCTTCACATCCTGCCAGCCGAGAACGGTGAGACCGTTGGCGGAATTACGCTGGTCGTGCCACTGCGGCGAACCGAAAGCTGTGAGCGACAACTGATGAGAGTCTCCTATTTTCTTAGAGACATTCACGAAATAATTCCAACCCTCAAACTGAGTGCCCTGCACATAGCCTTCGCCCCACTTTCTTGAACCGAGCACCGTTATGGCCCATCCATTGCTCATAAGGCCGGTGGAGACAGTGAAGCCCACATCGTTGAGACCGTCATTGCCGATGCCATACCATATCTTACCACCCTTCTTGGCATCAAGGCCGCGAGTGGAGATATTGATAGTACCACCGATAGAGGGGGTGGAGAGGAGAGCCGCTCCAAGACCACGCTGAGTCTGCATGGAGGAAGTGACGTCAGAAAGACCGGTGAAATTCGACCAGTAGACACCACCCCACTCCATATCATTCATCGGGATACCATTGACGATGACAGCGACATTAGGCGATTTGAAGCCACGCATATTGATTTTAGCGTCGCCATAACCGCCACCGTCGGGAGTGGCCCACACACCGGGAGTGGTCTTCAGTACTTCGGGGAGTTCCTGATTGCCGAGTTTCACTTCGAGCTCACCCGCGGTGAGTTCCGAGATAGCAACCGGAGTCTGGCGAGTACGGGCGATAGACTGAGTGACAATCACGTCCTGAAGCATCTTCGAGTCAGGCTTGATAGTGATGACGCCCATCTGTGCCGTCGGTTTGAGAGTGACAGGATGATAGCCGATATACGAGATGACTATCTCCTTAGCGTTTACAGGCACCTTTAGAGAAAAGGCACCGTCAATGTCTGTTGCAGTGGCTACAGGCTTTGTTGAGCCGGCAAGAGTCACTGTGGCTCCGATGACAGGTTCTCCCTGCTCATCGATCACCACTCCGCGGCAATCCAGCACGTCTCCCTGCGCCCATGCACAGGCAATCGCGATGAAGAAAGACGCGGTAACGAGAAAAAATCTCTTCATACCTGGTTGAGTTAAAAAAGTTATTATTGAAGTTCGAAAGTTATATCACGGCCTGATTTCGCGCCTCTTTCCCACATATAAGCCCGGGGTAATCCCGAGACCACTATCCACCCCTCCGTTAACATTTTTTGTGAGATGAGGTCTAAATATTTTGCAAAAATAATAAAAAAAGTTAAAACTTAAGAAATGAGCGTGCTTTTTATAATTCAGAATACTCTTCACACCCTCCCCATTCCCCTTCGGAGGAGGAGCGGCATCTTGATTTGAGAGCGGGATTGATTGACGGAAGAATGCCTGGAAATTTGTCCACGTGAAATAAAAGAGCTACATTTGCAAGCGTCCAAAGAACGCCATGTCGGAATAAAAGACAATGCAAGCGGATAAACCTCTACAACTATATCAACTAAAATAACCTGACAATCAGACATTATGGCAACAACAGCTACAACCACCGGGCAGCCTATGGAGCTGCTCAGGGACAAAGCATGGGCACGCTGGACAGCCTTGGGCCTTCTTGCGTTTGCAATGTTCTGTTCCTACGTCTTCATGGATGTGCTCTCCCCTATCAAAGACCTTCTGCAGCAGGAACGCGGCTGGAACTCCACAGCGTTCGGCACAATGCAAGGCTCCGAGACCTTCCTCAACGTATTTATCTTCTTCCTCATCTTCGCGGGTATTATCCTCGACAAGATGGGAGTACGCTTCACAGCGGTGCTTTCGGGTGCGGTCATGCTTGTAGGCGCGTCAATCAACTGGTATGCGCTCACCGACTCCTTCCAGGTCAGCGGACTTCATACATGGTTTACCGATCATCTCAACTATATCCCCGGCTTTGACGAACTCGGAGTCTCTCCGTTCTACGAAGGGATGCCAGCCTCAGCCAAGCTGTCGGCTATAGGTTTCATGATATTCGGTTGCGGCGTTGAGATGGCCGGTATTACAGTGAGCCGCGGTATTGTGAAATGGTTCAAAGGTCGCGAGATGGCTCTTGCCATGGGTTCTGAGATGGCACTCGCCCGCCTCGGTGTAGCGACATGTATGATATTCTCGCCGATGTTCGCCACCATGGGAGGCACTATCGACGTGTCACGTTCCGTGGCCTTCGGTGTCGTACTTCTCATGATCGCCCTTATCATGTTTATCATCTACTTCTTTATGGACAAGAAGCTTGATGCTCAGAGCGGCGAGGCAGAGGAGAAAGACGATCCCTTCAAGATTTCGGATCTCGGCAAGATTCTTTCAAGCCTCGGTTTCTGGCTTGTAGCCCTCCTTTGCGTGCTTTACTATTCAGCTATCTTCCCCTTCCAGAAATATGCCGTCAACATGCTGCAGTGCAATATCGAGTTCACTCCGCTTCCTGCTGACTCATTCTGGAATACAGACGCTGTGACTTATATACAATATGTCATCATGCTTGTAGTGGCCGCCACAGCCTTTGCCGGCAACTTCGCCAAAGCCAAGGCAATGAAGACCGTGCTTTTCGCCATCTCTATCATAAGCCTGATAGTATATTGCTGGATGGGATATGAGAAGCAGAGTGCCGGCGCTATCTTCGCCGTCTTCCCCCTTCTCGCAGTGGGCATCACTCCTATCCTCGGTAAATTTGTAGACTATAAAGGCAAGGCAGCCTCCATGCTTGTGCTTGGCTCACTGCTGCTCATCGCGTGTCACCTCACATTTGCCTTCATCCTTCCGCAGCTTAAGGGCAACGCCGCCGGAGGTGTGATTGTGGCTTATATCACAATCCTCGTTCTGGGTGCTTCCTTCTCCCTCGTGCCCGCCTCCCTCTGGCCTTCGGTGCCCAAGCTGGTAGACGCCAAGATCATTGGTTCGGCTTACGCTCTTATCTTCTGGATTCAGAATATCGGTCTGTGGCTCTTCCCGATGCTTATCGGTAAGGTGCTCACCTCTACAAACACAGATATCGAGGCGCAGGTGGCTGCCGGAACCATGACTCAGGAGGTGGCATCCGTAAGTTATAACTACACCTGGGCTCTCGTCATGCTCGCCAGCCTTGGCGTAGCGGCTCTCTTCATCGGTCTTTATCTCAAGATTGTCGACAAGAAGAAGCATCTTGGTCTGGAGCTCCCCAATGTCACTGAATCGCTCGCTGCCAGGGAAGGCTCAGAAGAGGCAGAGATTGTGGCTGCAGAAAATTGATAACCGATTCTTTTTATCTTTTAACAATATGAGTAAGGTGTGTCAAAATCGGATTTTGACACACCTTACTTCTTTACCTCTTCTTTAAGTTTTAAGTCCCTCCATCTCTTTCTCCTCCGCATACAACGTAATGGACTCTAAACAATAAATAGAGGATGAAGCGTTAAGATATTAAAGGAGACTTATTATCTCCATTATGAATCACACCGAAATGAAGAACGTAAAGAATTATAAGATAAAGATGGCGCCATCAAAGCGATTTTCAGTCATTATGACTGTTATGGCGTCAGTTTTGGCAACTCTTTTTATAGGCCTGCCGGTCTCAGCCGAGACTGTGAGTCAGAAAGAGGCGTCCAAGATAGCGCACAACTTCTTCAATCAGGCCGCCGGACAGGTGATGGGGGCTCCGAAACTCGTGTATAACGGGCGGAAACTCACCACCAACCGTCTTTTCACCCCTTTCTACGTATACAATAACCCGGCAGGAGGATTCGTGATAATCTCAGCAGAAAACAAGACATTTCCGATATTGGGCTATTCTCTCAAAGAGAACTTCGATCCTAATAAGTTAGGAGCCAAAGAGGAGGCACTCCTCAGAGAATATGCGCGCGACATAGAATATATCAGATATGACAGTGCGATACCGGAGGAAGCAATCAAAGCCTGGACCGATCTACCCACCCATATCGACATGATCCTCAACGCACCGTATCAGGCCACGGATCCGACGTTCAGCATGGAGGAAGCCTCCGAGATGCTTTCAAGAATTGAGGAGAGCGGACGGGAGGATGAGTACTCCTCCGATATGTTTACCCCCGCGCAGTGGAAGGATATGATTGATGAGGAGCTGACACGCTCCGGGAGTGTCGCACTCGGCATAATCGGTGAAAGAACCACACAGCCTGTAATCGTGCATGGCAGGAAAGGTGACTTCTATCGGCTGGAGCTTGACAACCGTAACCAGAGTCTGATGCGGCTTATGGCAAGCGAAATACTCAGTGCCGGCCAGCTCGCATATCTTGCCAATCCGCTTCCACTGCCCGCAACGACAGAAGAGGAACCGCCTTTCGCCTTCTACGATTCCTTCATAGCCGAGACGCGGGCCTCTGAAGATGCACGTGCGGCAATGCTGGAGGATATCATCAATCCTACCGAACCTCTGTTCAAGACAATAGGTGCGGGACGATATGAGATAGAATTTCCGGAAAATATTTCCCTTGCAAGAGTCTACACGTTGCAAGGCAATATGATAGAAAGATATAAATTCAAAGACACCTCTACCGGTCATATAGATATCTCCGGCCATCCGAACGGGATTTACATCGCCATATTCAACGGCGAGAGCGGACAACCCTACGGATTCAAGATCGTGAGATAAGTGGCCTTGAAAGTATCTTAATATGATATATGCGGCTAATTTTGGCCATCTTGACCTTGTCTCTCAGTCGCTTAGCTCGCTAAGCTCCTTCGCTCCGCGGCCAACCTGACTCAAAATTATCGCACATCTATCATATTATTGATTTTTCTTTGCTGCTCTGACCTTATATTGACATCAACATCATGAACAAACTTCTGAAATCAAAAATCGCCGCATTGGGCGCACTTCTACTCTGCATAATAGTGCTTATACTGACATTCACCATAAGAAAGGAACAATGGTGGATGTTTATTGACATTTTCTTTATCTTCATGGCTATCTTCAGCCATCTTATGGCTCTGACAGTGGAAAAGCTTAACGTCCCTGCATCCCGCAAGCTTGACACATTTTCCTTCTGGCTTTTAGTCATGGGTGTATTGGCCTTTATAGGGGAAGCCATAGCTCTACAATTTTTCAACTGAAGATATGGGACGAGTACTCGCCATTGATTACGGGAGAAAACGGTGTGGCGTAGCCGTCACCGATATACTGCAGATTTCTGCCAACGGACTTCCGACCGTGTCGTCCGGTTCGCTGATAGAATTCCTGCTTGATTATTGTCAGCGTGAGAACGTCGAAAGGATTGTGGTAGGACTCCCCAAAACTCTCGGAGGGGCTCCTTCGGAGAGTATGAGATATATCACACCCTTCCTTAACCGGTTGCGTAAAGTTATGCCGGATATGGCAGTGGAATTATACGACGAGCGATTCACCTCCACCATAGCACATCGCGAGATGATTGCCGGCGGAGTGAAAAAAAAAGATCGTGCCCGTAAAGAACTTGCCGACGAGACAGCCGCCGTGCTCATCCTCACCGACTGGCTCAATTCCAGCGTCAAAGGGATGCCGCTCGGATAAAAATCAGACCGTACGTCATAGAACATCAACAACAAATCGAATGCCGAGGCATTCGATTTGTTGTTTATAAAAGTTTCAGGACTTCTACAGAACCACTTGATCAGAGTGTGATCTGCAACCCGTCATAACCGGGTTCTACATTTTCCGGAAGTCGCAGAGAGATATCCTTATGCAGTCCTATGTCATGATTAAAATGCGTGAGCACCGCATGTTCGGGTTTCACCTCAGCAATAAGTTCAAGAGCCTCGGCGACAGTGAAATGGGCAAAATGGTCGCGATCACGGAGAGCATTGACCACGAGCAACCGCAGGTCATGGAGTTTTTCGCGCTCCTCCTCCTCAATCCTTTTTGCATCGGTGATATATGCAAATTCTCCTATCCGATAGCCGAAGATCGGCTTCTTGCCATGCAAAACATTGATAGGTTCGACGGTCAGCGGACCGATAGTGAAAGGGGCATCAGAAATGACATGAAGGTCGAGAGGCGCAGCTCCGGGATATAACGGACGGTCATCACGGAACAGATAATACAGTCTGCGTCGCAAATCATCGGCCACGTCTTCTCTTACAAAGACCGGCACATCATGTTCTCCGATGAGCGGTCTCAGATCCTCAAGACCGCCTATATGGTCGAAATGTGAGTGGGTGATGAGGATAGCGTCCAGCGATCGTATGCCGGCCTCAAGAGCTTGCTGGCGAAAATCGGGAGAGGGATCGATGAGGATATTCATGCCGGCAGTGGTGATCAGCGCCGAACAACGCATACGTTTGTCGCGCGCGTCTGATGAAGTGCACACCTGACATTTGCATCCGATCTCCGGAACACCCTTCGACGTGCCCGAACCAAGCATCCGGAAAGTGAATGAAGTGTCTATATAGTTCACTTCACGTTCGAGACGGATGCCGAAACGAGATTGCACGGAGTCAGCCACAAAATCAGCCAGACGGGCCACATCTGAAGCAGAAGCATCCCCTCTGTTGGTAATCACCAGACATTGTTTTGGATATACCTGAGCCCCTCCGATTGAATGGCCCTTCAGTCCCGCCTGCTCGATCATCCATCCGGCAGCCAATTTCACATTCCCATCCGGCTGAGGATAATGTGGAATTTCCAGTCCCTCTTCAGCAAGTATGGATGAGAGTTCATTGAAATGAAACTTTCCTATCACCGGGTTTTTGAAAAAGCTGCCGGCACTTCCTATAAGTGCCGGGTCGGGCAACTTTGAATCCCGAATTCTCTTCACTTCGGCCAGCACCTCGGCAGGTGAGGGAATATGTCCCAAAGTCTCCTCCAGACGGTGCAAGGGACCGTAAGTAGTATTGGAAGCCACATCCGAGGGGTGAAGCTTGAAACTCACACGAAGAACATAATAGCGATTGCAGCCCTCTCGCTTAAACATAGAGTCACGATATCCGAATCGACACTCCTCACGAGAGAGTGTGACAGTGCGCCGAGTGTGAGTATCAAAACATTCCACAGAATGGATAAGCTCTCCGGCCTCTACTCCGTATGCGCCTACATTCTGCACGGCCGATGCTCCAACCTCTCCGGGGATACCGGCAAGATTCTCCAGACCTGCCAGTCCTTGAGCCACACACCAGTCGACAAACTCGCACCAAGGTTCTGCCGCACCGGCTATAACAAAGACAGTGTCATCATCCTTTTCATAACGCTTTATACCCCGGATGCCGGAATGAAGAATAAGTCCGTCAAAGTCATGCAGAAAAAGCAGATTGCTTCCTCCCCCTATATGGAGCACATCATTTTCAAGCCACTCCGGAGAACGGGAAATGGCCAGCAACTCCCTTTCATTGGCATATTCGGCAAAGATGGCAGCCTTGACCGGAATGCCGAAAGTTGTGAATGACGTTATATCCTTATCTCTTTCAAAATTAATCATAAGTGTCTTTATGGTAAGTAAGTAGCTAAGTAGCTAAGTAGCTAAGAAAAATTAAACGATATAATAACTCGGTAGCCTTGAAAGTATCTTAATATGATATATGCGGCTAAGCAGTTAAGAAAATATAAAGTATCTGTCAAGGGCTATCACAGTCGATATTCGGAGAGCAGACCATCGGTAAATACGAGATAACGACCGTCGGAATATTTCCAAATATCGAGTGTCTTGTTCCAATCTCGTCCGCCCGTCACGTCGACAGGTGAGCCTACCGAAAGCCTACACTCCTCCTTTGTCATTCCGAGACGCACCTTGCCGTTGGTGATCAATTCCCACACTTCCGAGTCAATTCCCGGGTAGCGGCCACGCGGGTCTGAAAGAGAGAAGAGCGTGTCAAACGTACGGCTTTCCACTCCGGAGACCCCATAGTTCATCAGCATTGTCGCCTCCCTGCCTTCCTCATTGGAAAAACATACAATTAGCGGAAAGACGGAATTACCTGTCACCACACTGTCAATGGTGACAGGCACAAACTTACGCCCTGTCTGCCTTACGCCGTCAGGAGCATACCAGAGTCGGGTGCGTGTCCACACCTTGCGTCCGGCAAGCAGACTGTCGGCTTGCCTCACCATGTCAAGGTCAATAAGCATAGGCATCTCACCGCCTCTTATGCTCTTCGAGGCAGCCTCCGGAGAGCGGGAGACGGTGTAGACATAGTCGACACCATTCAGAGAAAAAGTCAGAGCCGTGCCCTCCGACCCATCAGGAAGCGGAACGGAAGAATAATCCTGAAAACATAATATCCGACCCATCAGAGAATCGGCGGGAGTGAGAGGGGCGACCTCCCGAGGAGTCAGCAACACTGCGAGACGATTATCCGTCACGAGAAACTCCTTGCCGGCCTTCCAGTCTGAGAGTGGAATGGAAATCAACGAGTCCATAAGGCGTCGCTCGGGAGAGATCTCCACTGATTTTCTATCGGCTCTTGAAAGTTCTATCTTTTTAGTTCCCTCCACTCCCGTAAAGCAAGATGAGAGGCCGCCGAGAAAGAACAGGCACGAAAGAAAGACCACCGAGTATCTTCCGACCTTGAATCGGCCTACTCCGGCAACAGATGGGCGTAATATAGTTTTTCTTATCATTTTTTTACGTGAAATGAGTGAGACAAGGTGGATTGCGAGACACAGGATCACACCCTATCCGTCAGGACACAAAATTAATAAAAAAAAACTTAACAAAATATATCGTTGATTTTCAATACCTTGAAACATACTTATAATTTTCATCACAAAAATTTGAATAAAAAATTTGGTCATATCAACAGGAATGTCTAACTTTGCAGTCGCAAAACGGGAGAGACGTCAGCCATGACAACCACTCAAATCGGATTGCAGCGCACTTATGGCGGGATAGCTCAGTTGGTTAGAGCGTCGGATTCATAACCCGGAGGTCTCGAGTTCAATTCTCGATCCCGCTACAAAAAGAAAAATGATAAACGCAACAGGCTTAAAGCCGGTTGCGTTTTTTTTATACTTTCCCCCCGCACCTCATATAAACAGATCACATCGCAGGGGGCTTGAAACCTGAAAAANACAATGCCGTCATGAGCTCAATGTATGAGACCATAATGAATCTGCCACTCTTCTACGGTATAAACACCAAGCAGGTATCTCGATTTGTAGGAGACACTCATCTACGATTCTCGAAATATGATGCNGGTCAAANTATTATTGAACGCGGAAGTGACGCCGATGAGTTATATATAATACTCTCTGGCACAGTAGATCTCATCTTCGCAAATCATGAAAACACGCTGACACTAGAAGAGCGGTGCGGCCCCGGGCGTGTCTTGTGCGCAGAAAGAATCTTCGGAATAAACACAAAGATTCCGTTCAAGGCAGTAGCCGCCGAAAAGACAAGTATAATGAGTTTCCGAAAGGAGGAATATCTGANTCTGCTTCGCAGCGAGACTATATATCTTGTGAATTATGTCAATTATCTGGCTGCCCGTGCGCAACGGCCGGTAGATATTTTTTCGGATTTGCGGTCGCGACGCACACTTGCGGATTATTTCGCAATATGGCTTTTGCTTCTCACCGATCCGAAAAGCATGGCTTACACCTTCACCTGTCCCCTACCCCGACTCCAGGTCATCACAGATTATACGTCAGAGAAGCTGACATCAGAATTAAAACTTTTGGAATCACTCGGATATATAGCCGTAGAAGGAGACATCATACATATCCTTGACAGGTCAGGCCTGATAGAACGGTCGCAGAATTCATATCAAAGTTGAAGGGAAAGCGAAGCCGCCTGTGCCAACCATTTGTCATAAAAAGGGGCTAAGTGGCTAAGAAAAATTAATGATATGATGGTTTTATTTTCTTAGCTAATTATCGGGATTTGGGATGGTCATTGAAAAATTGTAATTTTGCAAACAGAGTGGGAGTCCCCTCATCGAGGACATCAANACTTCATTTGCATTACAACATCTCCCTTCCCGAAAAATGGACACGAAAAACGACAACACAGGTAAAAGTACCTCCACTATCAAAGTAAGGCTCGCAATATTAAACTTTCTGGAGTTCGCCATCTGGGGCGCATACCTTATCTCATTGGGTAATTTTCTGAGCCGTGTGGGGCTCAGTGAGCAAATCGGGTGGTTTTATGCCGTGCAGGGCATAGTTTCTCTCTTTATGCCTGCCATCGTCGGCATCATTGCCGACAAATGGGTGCAGGCACAGAGGATGCTGAGTTTATGTCAACTGCTTGCCGCCCTATTCATGGGCGGAGCGGGTTTCTACAGTATGCAAGCCGGCACTTCTCCCGATTTTTCCATACTCTTCACTCTATACACACTGTCGGTGGCCTTCTTTATGCCAACGATCGGATTGGCTAACTCTGTGGCCTATACCGCTCTGACGAAAGCCGGACTTGACACTGTGAAACATTTCCCTCCGATCAGAGTGTTCGGAACGGTAGGTTTTATATGTGCCATGCTCTTCGTCAACTTCACGGNATTCCAGACCAACTATATGCAGCTGTTCACTTCGGCGGTCCTCGGAATCTNCATGGCCGTCTACTCCCTGACGATGCCCGCGTGCCCGACAGACAGAAGCACAGCCCGCTCGCTAAGCGAAACTTTGGGTCTTAAGGCCTTCACCCTCTTCAAGGATAAGAAGATGGCTATTTTCTTCATATTTTCTATGCTCCTCGGAGTCTCGCTGCAAATCACAAACTCTTACGGCAATCCTTTCATCACCAGCTTCGCTGAGATGGAAGCCTATGCCGACAATTATTTTGCCCGCAACGCCAACCTGCTGATTTCCCTCTCGCAGATGAGCGAGACTCTTTGTATTCTTCTCATTCCATGGTGTCTGCGCCGATTCGGTATTAAAGGCGTGATGCTCATATCCATGTTCGCATGGGTATTAAGATTTGGATTCTTCGGTCTCGGCGACCCGGGCAGCGGCGTATGGCTCTTCATTCTCTCCATGATAATATATGGCATTGCTTTTGACTTTTTCAATGTCAGCGGTTCGCTGTATGTGGATCGGGAGACCGATCCGTCGATCCGAAGCTCTGCACAAGGTCTGTTTATGATAATGACCAACGGTATCGGCGCTACTGTCGGCACACTCTCGGCTCAGGCGATAGTGAACCATTACGTATTTTCGGCCTCCACTCCCGAATCCATGCTCGAGGGCTGGCGCATAAGCTGGTTTATATTCGCGGCTTACGCCCTTGTCGTGGCAATTCTTTTTATCCTTATCTTCCGCGACGGCAAGAAAGATAAAAATATCAGCTCCGGCAATATCCTCAATGCGGAAGGAGGAGGCGACGGCATGATCGCGGATTCAGACATCAATGAACTCAAGTCAATCTAATCACCGGACCTACCATGATACAGTTTTATGCGCCGGATCTCGAACAGACGTTAACCCTGCCTGAGGGTGAATCCACACACTGCTGCCGGGTTCTCAGGCTCAGGGAGGGATCGGAAATAGACGTGACGGATGGCAAGGGCAATAGGTTCAGATGTGAAATAACCGATGCTCATCCAAAACATACTCAAGTCAGAATCATCGACAAGCAGACCTTCGGACAACCACATCCTTATAAAATCACCATAGCAGTGGCACCGACCAAGAATATCGACAGGATAGAATGGTTGCTTGAAAAAAGTGTCGAGGTGGGGGTAGACAGAATTGTGCTGGTCAGCTGTTCGCACAGTGAGCGCAAGAATGTAAATGAGGAGAGACTTGAAAGAATCATACTCTCCGCCATGAACCAGAGCCTTAAGACGCATCGGCCCGAGTTCGGAGGGCTAATGAAACTCTCCGACTTCCTCAAGGAGGAGAAACAACAGGGCGACGCCAGAGAGAGATACGTAGGATATTGCAGTCCGGAGATAGAGAGACACGGTTTGTCAGAAGCTTATACTCCGGGCAAGGATGTCACACTTCTGATAGGTCCTGAAGGGGATTTTTCGCCGGAAGAAATAGAACTCGCACTTGACTGCGGATTCAGTGCCGCCACCTTCGGAGAGATGAGACTCCGCACCGAGACGGCAGCCCTATACGGACTTCAGAGTATACATATTCTGAACGAACTTTCCAATCATCGCAACTAAATACCCTTCGAAAGAGTTAAATATATTATGACAGCAAATTCCACTATCGAATATCTCAAATCGAGTTCAACCGACAATTTCTTTCTCCTCGCCGGCCCCTGTGTCATCGAGGGGGAGGATATGGCACTTGAGATTGCCGGAAAACTTCTTGAGATAACCCAGAGACTTGACATTCCCTTTGTATTTAAAGGAAGCTATAGAAAAGCCAACCGCAGCCGTCTTGATTCCTTCACGGGAATTGGCGATGAGAAGGCTCTCCGCATTCTGGCGAAGGTGAAGGAAGAATTCGGTATTCCGGTGGTGACTGATGTGCATGAGGCCAAGGAATGCCGGATGGCAGCTCAATATGTGGATATTCTTCAGATTCCCGCTTTTTTATGTCGCCAGACCGAACTTCTTGTTGCGGCCGCGGAGACAGGAAAAATGGTGAATATCAAGAAGGGTCAGTTTCTTTCACCGGAATCAATGGCCCATGCAGTGAAGAAAATCACGGATTCCGGCAATAACCAGGTGGCAGTGACCGACCGCGGCACAATGTTCGGCTATCAGGATATGATAGTGGATATGCGTGGCATTCCGGAGATGCAGGCGTCATGCAAGTGTCCGGTGATAGTGGATGTGACTCATTCGCTTCAGCAACCCAACCAGAGTTGCGGAGTCACCGGAGGCCGCCCGGCCATGATAACCACGATTGCCCGCAGTTCGATAGCCGCCGGGTGTGACGGTATCTTTATGGAGACTCATCCCGATCCGGCGTCTGCCAAGAGCGACGGAGCCAATATGCTCCCTCTTGATCAGGCCGACAGACTTCTATCAGGGCTGACTGTGATACGACAGGCGCTGAATAGTCTCTCCTGAGCTTTTACGCTCCAATAAATAAGTAGAAAAAACAGAAAAACTAAAATATGAAAGCAAAACACATCGTTTTAGGAGCTGCCGCATTGCTCGGACTCTCCTCATTCAGCGCATACGCGCAACAGATAAATCCGATTACAAAAGCAATGCTCGACGGCTACACTGATGTGCTGAAGGAGAATCCTGACGATTACTTCACGCTCTATCAGCGCGGCGCACAATATTATCAACTCTCACTCTATGATCAGGCACTCAACGACCTTCATAAAGCTCTGAGCGTGACTCCGGAAAAGGAGAAGGATATGCTCAATCGTGAGTATTCGCTTCTTGCCGACATAGCTATAGAGATGAAGGATTATGCCAAAGCCTTGGATTATGTAGACAAGGCTCTTGCTCTCGATCCGGATAATTACAGCGACTTATACAAGAAAGGCAATATCTGTCTTTATCTTGGAAAAGGCGATGAAGCCTACACAGCTTTCAAATCACTCAATCGCCTGAAGACCCGCAGTCAGGAAGCGAGCTTCGGAATGGCACGTGCCTGCATCCTCACCGGACGTAAGGATGAAGCCATCGAACTTATGCAACAAGCGCAGGATGCAGACCCAAGCAATTATATCACCTACTGCCGTATCGGCGATCTCAAACATGAACTTGGTGAAGATGAATCGGCAGCCGCCGATTATCTGAGTGCCTTCTCTTTGGCTTCTGACTCTACCCGCCCGCTCGAATCGCTTGTAAATCTCGCATTCTCCAACTATCCGGCCTTCAACACTGCTATTGATTATGCCATAGGGCGCACTGACAATAAAATTCCTCTTTATTTCCTTAAGGGGAACATTGCTTTGAGCAGCGGCAACTACGCTCAGGCACGAGAGTCACTTGGAGCTCTGTTAAGACTTCCCGAGGGACAGGAAGGCGATGTATATGCTCAGATGGCGCGTGCATGTATGGCGCTTGATGCCCTCGATGAAGCTCAGACTAATATCGACCTTGCGCTTATCAAGAGTCCCTCCTCACCCAATTACACCACCAAGGCTCAAGTGGAACTTGCCAAGGGAAATTCCTCGGCAGCGTTGCTGGCAGCCCGCAAAGCCAAGGCAGCAGACCCGCAGAATAATGATGCTCTCGCCGTATTGGCTTTAGCTGCCGCTGCCAATGGAGATGCAGCCGAAGCAAATGAGGCGCTGAGCGAGGCTATAATCAACGATCCGACTGATTTCTATTCCCTGCTTCTCAGAGGCTGGGTGAACACTGAGATCAAGAAGGACTCCAAAGCCGGAATGGCTGATTATTCGAGAGCTGCCTCAATGTCTGCTGAAAGTTTCCCCGATATTGCCTGGAAAGCACTGGCCCAGAGCAAGAGTGGTAAGAAGCTTGATGCAGATTCAACCATTGAGAAAGGTCTTAAGGATAATAATTCCAAAAACGATCTGTATTATGCAGCCGTCTACTATGCACAGACCGGCAATCTTGAGAAGGCATCGGAATATGTGGAGAGAGCAAAGGCAGCTGGTTTTGAGAATGCATATCTTCTGAACTCCGATAAGACCGCCGACCTGAATCTGGCTCCTATACGTCATCTCAGCAAATAAACGATAAATAGCTAAGTAGCTAAGAAAAATTAAACGATATAATAACAAAGTAGCTTTGAAAATATCTTAATATGATATATGCGGCTAATTTTGGTCATCTTGACCTTGTCACTCAGTCGCTTAGCTCGCTAAGCTCCTTCGCTCCGCGGCCAACCTGACTCAAAATTATCACGCATCTATCATATTATTAATTTTTCTTAGCTACTTAAAAGATTGTGGTCATGATACGCCTCAATAGCTTCTTTAAAGTGAAAGACAACAAGAGGGAGGAATTTCTGGCAATCGCTAAAGAACTTGTGGCCAAGTCGCGCGAGGAAGAAGGAAATATATTATATTCTCTTGCGGAGGACGTCTACGATCCGTGCAGTATGCTGTTTGTAGAAACATGGCAGGACGCTCCTTCTCTGAAGGCCCATAGTGAAACAGAACACTTCACGAGGATTGTACCCTTACTGAAGGCCTTAACCGAAAATGGTATGCACCTCGAACGTTTTGAATTTTAAGTAGCCGCTTAAGATCAACCAATAGACAAAAAATGGACTCGGACACTGAAATCAATCGTGTTCGAGTCCTATTTCTTATTGGGTCAGAGACACAGCTCGCCAAGCGCCTCCACCTGCAAGACCAATTCTAACCNAATTCTGCGATCTCTGTCTGCTTTATCTTTTTCCTGAGAGGATNGCTAATTTGCATCTTTACGGTCAGAGCTTCTGTATATCTGCCAGCTGTTGAATAGATTCTGCCAAATGGAATAGAAGGCCATTCCTACGGATGCTATTGGATTCAGGAATGTATTGAGCATCCATATCCCCATTGCAGAGTTTTTTTGAGCCAGCATCTGCCCTCCCGCAATTCTGTCATGATACCTTTCCCCGATTATCTTGCCGAAATAAAATTGACCGATACATATTGCCAGTGATATAATCCCAAGCCATATCACATTTTCTAAATTATCTCTCCAGCGAATTATGACAAAATCAATTGTCTGGCCGATTGTGATAAAAAGTGCCACTGCCCATAGATAAAATGAAAACTGCTTGTAAGCCGATATTCCTGCATTTAAGCGCGGCAGGTATTTCTGTATACATAACACCAATATAAAAGGCAACGCTATCACAACGGCAATCTTGGCAAATATCAGTATGAACATAGAACCGAAAGAAGTATTGGCGGATGTTTCCATAATAATGGATATATAGATCGGTGCTACGATGCATACCAAGAGATTGCCAATAATAGTGTAGGTTGTTGTGCGCGCAGGGTCGGCACCAAGCATAGAAGCAACAACGGTTATTGAAGATGCGACAGGACATAGCACGCACATCAATGCACCCTGTGCCAGTATCTCATCAGATGTAACGGCCTTAAAAAGCCAATACAAGCATAGGCTTACCNATGTCTGAAAAGATGCTACGCAGAAATCAAGCTTAGAAGGTCGTAAAGATAACAGACGCACCCCTGAGAAATTCAATACAAGTATAGCGAATATAACATAGGGCACCACCATTGAAATAGAGGAACAAAATTGCCGCAGGAAGTATCCGGAAACTAATGCAATGGGAAGAACCAGGCTTTTATATTTCTGCATTTTGGTTCAATAATTTTCAATAATTATTAAGCGACGACATCAGTAGTAACCTCTGCACTTATCGTTTTTCTGCGAGAGAGGGTCTATGGCGAGAGGATCACCCTACGAGGTTTGATTTTTATTTTTTTACTCACTCTCTACGGATTGATTTATTCGGCATCGGTATTTCCGGTATAAAAGTCTATGAGACGATTGATAGCGTCTTCACAAGCCGGACAAAAATCAGGACATGTGTTGGTACGCATACGGCAGTCGTCCGCCGGCCGATAAACTCCCTTAAATGAATAGGCGGCTCCCTCGAAGACGCCTAAGGGATACTTATTGACTTCAGATATTGGAGTTGGTATGGGTATAGCCTCATCAAGAAGATGTCCCCACTTACCGGAGAAATCTACAAGGGTGGTAATATTTGGTTCCCACGGTTCGGAATCAGCCGGATAAGTGTCGTTCATTACATCTGTCTCATAGAAATATTCGTCGGCGAGTCCTCCGAAACTATGTCCGAACTCATGCACCACTACCGGTCTGAAATTTTCATTACCCGTGGTGGTAAGGGTATAACTGTTGTATATTCCGCCGCCACCATACACCGGCGAATTGGCCAGAATTATTATATGTTCGTAAGGTATTCCTTCGAGAGCATCATGCACGTCATACACCTCGGGAGTAGTGAGATAGCGGTCGGAATAGAAAGTGCTGTAATGCGAACCGAACGCTGTCTTTCTCCATGCGTCATCCTTAGGCACGGAAACCCCGGAATCAAGCGAGGGAGAAGCCACGGCAATGAAGTTGAAATCAGAANTTCTTCCGGCAAAAGGCCGGTGTGCAAGAATAGCCTTCGCCGCCTCCTCCGCGTGAGAATAGAATTTATCCATCTCCTCGAGGGTGTAGCCCTCAGCGAGAATAGCTACATCTATCGCCTCTTCCGGCCTTCCTCCCTGATGAATATACTTAAAGGGGGTGGTGCGGGAGGGAGTTATCCTTCTTACCAGAATATCTGCGGGGGAATAAGGATGAGAGAGAGAGGCTATCGGGTGTCCGTAAGAATCAAGTATGGAGACCGTGACTACCGCCTCCTTCTTAGGGAGCGGCACGAGAAAAGAATTTTGAAAAGCCCTTTCCACCTCCCGGGCCTCGTCAGTTGTCCTCCACTCCGAGAAAAGCGTAGAGAATGAGTGTGAATATATCGTATCAGCAGACTCCTTGTCAACAACCACTACCGATCCGTAGCCCCGATAAGGAGCCTTAGCAAGATTCTGCCGGCGTCCGGCCCATCCCTCCGACTTACTCATCCGGGTTAAAGCGACTCGGGCCGATGAAGCATTTCCGGCTATTGAATAATCAAGTCTGAGAGTGGAATCATTAAACACACGCTCAAATGAAGAGATATCTGAACCGGAACTGAAAATCTTATCTGATGAAGAAGCTAACGCGCAGTGTCCCGTAAATATGAGCAGGGCTACGGCAGTCAAAGATGATAAATTCATGGTAAATGAGAGTATGATAAAACAGACTCCTGCTTAAAATTTATGAAAAAAACAGATGCAGAGGAGATTAATAAGTAGCTAAGTAGCTAAGAAAAATTAAACGATATAATAACTCAGTAGCTAAGAAAAAATTAAACGATATAATAACTCAGTAGCTTTGAAAGTATCTTAATATGATATATGCGGCTAATTTTGGTCATCCTGACCTTGTCTCTCAGTCGCTTAGCTCGCTAAGCTCCTTCGCTCCGCGGCCAACCTGTCTCAAAATTATCGTGCANCTATCATATTATTAATTTTTCTTAGCTACTCACTTATTGACAATTATGCAGACAGTGAAAATGATACCGACATGACAGAAGGTCTCCGGCTTACACAGAGAGTGTAAAATCAAGAGACCTTCTATCCGGGCACCCAAGAGGGAAGCCCGCAATATACTAATAATGGAGATTATGAGACAGTTTATTTCAGTTTAAGCACCTGACCGACCTTGATAACATCGGCAGCAGCCATACCGTTGATTTTACGAAGAGTAGTGGCCGATAGACCATAGCTACGAGCGATTGAAGAGAGTGTGTCACCCTTCTTGACCGTGTAAGTGGCTATGTCGGAGGAAGCACCCTTGTAGGGATTCTCCTTGTCGGCAGACTTAGCCATATTTCCCTTAGAGGGAGCATAGTTACGCGGCTGCGTATATGTCTTCTTAGAGAAGGTATAGGTGTCGGTGTGGGTAGTTTGGTTTGCAAAATCGAATATGGCCGACGGATTAATGGCATAGCCCATAAAGCGAGTTTCAAAATGGAGATGCGGACCGGTGGAACGACCCGTATTCCCACCGAGAGCAATAGGCTGGCCGGCCTTTACCACCTGATCAGGTTTTACGAGAGCCTTGTTAAGGTGGCCATAGACAGTCTCAAGTCCGTTGGGATGGCGGATAATCACATAGTTGCCATATCCTTTAGCCTCATAGTTGGTGAGTCGGACCTTACCATCGAAAGCTGCACGAATAGTATCATTCATTTTGATACCGATATCAATACCCTTATGCATACGGCCGAANTTTGCGCGATAGCCATAATTGGAAGTGATGCGTCCCTTGTGGGGGATAGCATATCCGGTGACATCAATCACATAGGAATTAGGCACTTCTGATTCCTTGAAAGGATTGACACGTTTGGAGTTCCAGCCTTCGGTATAGATATCGAGCTCGGGTTCGAGATCCTCGATGAGGTCAATGAAAGTGTTCTTCTCAACCAGCTTGATGCGATCTTTCGAGCGACTCTGGTTTGCGAGAAGCTGACGGTGAGCGTCAGAGTGAGTGGATGATTGTTTCTGAGCAGAAGCGCTGCATACCATAACCGCGGACATGAGCGCCACGCCAAGAATTCTCTTTAAGTTGATCATTATTTCTTTTCTTTAGTCGACGGAGGAGAGTTAGAGAAGAGATAAGGAAGGAAGAAAATGAGCCTCAATCGGCCATTTCTCCATCACCGTAATAAAATTCTATATCGGAGTATTTGTAATCAAAAATCTCATCCGGACGGAAGAAACGAGCCACCTCGATACGTCCGTTTTCTACAGAATCACTCGCGTGGACGATATTAGCCTGATTACTCATGCAGAAATCGCCACGGAGAGTGCCGGGAGCAGCATCACGACCGTTAGTGACACCGGCCATCATACGAAATACCTTCACAGCATCCTTTCCCGAGAGGGCCATGACAACAACGGGAGTGGCTGTCATTGATTCCACGATAGAGGGAAAGAAAGGCTTATCTACAAGATGAGCATAATGTTCGCGCAGAATTTTTTCGTCAAGCTGCATCATCTTCATACCGGAGATGATGAGTCCTTTTCTCTCAATGCGTCCTACAATCTCACCGATTAGACATCTTTCTATTGCCGAAGGCTTAAGTATGGCAAGCGTTTGCTCCATTATTTTTAAGTTTTTTTAAGATTTGATTTAATCTCACGCTCAAAGTTAATACAAATCAAGGGAGAAAACAAATTTTGGTGCAATCAAATTCCGACGTTTATTTACTAAAAATTGTTAACAGCATCTTAATTCATTAACCTACAACAACTTATACCATAATACACGATAATATCCACTGTTTAAGCATCTTTGCACAGGCTAAAGAGGATTGTGCAATTTGTTCATTTATCAATTATTAAAAATTGTTAAAGATAAATTAAGACCGTTGGATTCAGCATGTTAGACTCGAGCGTGCATTTTCACCGAGGACCCGGCTTCCTTCAAGAATCAGGATAGAGCGCCCGATCTGAACAAATATAGAGTGAGATTGTAGATAAAATATAGAGATAAATGATATGAACTGAAGACATAAGTAGCTGAGAAAAATTAAACGATATAATAACTCAGTAGCCTTGCAAATATCTTAATATGATATATACGGCTAAGTTTGGCCATCCTGACCTTGTCAATCAGTCGCTTAGCTCGCTAAGCTCCTTCGCTCCGCGGCCAACCCGGCTAAAAATTATCGCGCATCTATCATATTATTAATTGTTCTTAGCTACTTATCTCTGAAGTAAACATATATCCCGCTGTACACATTCAAGTTGCTCATATTTGATTTCCGAATAAAAATTAATCACAGACATGATATTGACACAAGTACACAATGTAGCCGCCGAACATCATCTTCCCTCGGTGGATCTATCTCCCCAAGCAGAGCAAAGCACATATTTCATCGCGCGCATCCTGATGGAGGCGTCGAAGTTCTTATCATCGCTTGTAGGACTCGACCACAACACTAATGTCGTGACCGCTGTCTATGCCACACTGGTCTTTCTGCTCGCGCTTGTCATAGGCAAGGGTTTACAGTATCTGATAGTTCTCATCACAAGAAAAGTGAGCAAGCATCTTAACTCTGATATATATGAGATTCTGATGCGGAAGAAATTTTTCTCCAAGATATGCAGGATTGTCCCGGCTCTTGTGTTTCTTATCTTAATAGAACTGACGCTGACCCACAGAGTCACATTATCTACGTGGCTTACTCGCCTCACGTGCATATATATTGTATTCATTGTCTGCAATGCCCTCACTTTGGTGGCCAGCGCAGCTTGGGAACATATAGATGTACGCGCCAACAAGAAACGGTTGCCGCTCAAAGGACTCGTGCAGCTTGTGCAGGGTGCTGTATGGATATTGGGACTTATCGTGATTGTGGCAATATTGGTGAATCGTTCGCCGGCAACNCTTTTAGCCGGATTGGGTGCATTTGCCGCCGTGCTGATGTTGGTATTTAAAGACAGTATCCTCGGTGTAGTAGCAGGCGTGCAGTTAAGTGAGAACGACTCCCTGCATGTCGGAGACTGGATAAAGGTGAATGGCACCGATGCCAACGGCACAGTGCAGGAAGTGACGTTGACGGCTGTGAAAGTAAGAAACTGGGATAAGACAGTGACAAGCGTACCTCCATACAGTCTTGTCACAGGCAGTTTCACCAACTATCGTGCAATGAGCGACAGCAACACAAGACTTATCCAACGGTCGATACTTATTGATGCTGATTCGATAGTACCGACCACTGAAGCCATGCTGGAGAAGTTTGCCGCTATCCCTCTTATGGCTGATTGGATAAAGAAAAAGATAGAGCAACGTGATGCCGGCAAGACCCAGGATGCCGCCAACCCGGCAGGACTCGTTGACGGCTCAATCGACACCAATATGGGTGTATTCCGTGCCTACGCCAAGATGTATCTTGACAAACATCCGATGCTGGCTCAGCCGGGAGATATCAATTATTGTTTCGTCAGCACCCTTCCTCAGACCTCTACGGGAGTTCCCTTCCAGATATATTGCTTCACCGCCACCTCAAGNTGGCTCGAATATGAGGCGATAAAGGACAGTATTATCGAACATCTGATGGGTATGCTCCATCATTTCGGACTTTACACTTTCGAGTATCCTACGGGACGCGACACTATCATCGAAGGCTGGTTATCTCCGGGTAAGAACCCCAATGACGTGGTGGGCATTCCTTTCCCCTTCTCACCCGGAGCTTCTAATCCGGATCGTCCGTCGCTTGTCGCTCCTCCTACGACATCTCCCACTGACGTTCAGAAAGCGTCACCTGATCCCGCATCGGGAAAGGGGGCTTAAAGTTCGCCTTACTTAAATATTACAACCATCCGCGATAGCATCTTTTCATTATCGCGGATGGTTGTACTATTATCGGGAGGGGATGAGGTTCTGACCGAAGTATGGATGCTAAGGATTAAGAGGAAGGACTGTTCCCGAGACATACACATTCGTAGGAGATCCCGAATATAGAATTACTGCATTATCGCCGGCTTGTGCCCTAAACATACGGCGGACATCACACAGTATGGAAGCACCTGACGTAGCACAGGCATTGACAATATCGGCTGACAATTCCGAGGCCTCCACCACTGCTCCGGCACTCGCATAATAATTGACATTTGCAGCTTTGCCCTCAAGAAGTGTGGTGGATTCCGCCGAGCAGCTTATATTGATTGCCTTGATCTCGACACCGTTCATATCGAGAGTGCTCTGACCGTTATTAGTGATATTACAGCTATTAGTCTTAATCTTATCTATAAATATTTTGTCCTTCCCTGCTGATGAGATATTTAAAATATTCGTCTCGACCGAGTCCATAAAGAAATTGCCGCAGCTACACAGTGACATATTAATAACAGCCTCACTATCCCACTTACCGATATAGAAATTGCCGAAGAAATCATGAGAGACAAAATTCTTAAGACACGGTGCCTTTATCACCAATGTTATCAGATCATTCGGAAAAAGCAGATTGCCTGATGCATCTGCTTCGGCGGCATCACGATAAGTGATTGAGGTAGGCTCAAGATAAAGCGTGCGATCCTGCACACTATAGTCAAGATAATCCAACGGATTTGCCAGAGAGGAGATAACGGTCAATGATGTCGGGCCGCCGGTGAATTCAAAGTAAACTTCCTTGGCACCGCTTAAAACTATGTTTTCAAAATCAGGAAGTCGGATCTCCTTCTTTATCTCTTTATCAAGAAATTTCACGCGTGACGGAAACTTCTTTTTTTCTCCGGCAGCAGCTGCCTCCATATTCGCTGAAGCTAAAAATCCATACAGCATTATGGAGACAATCGCCAACGAGGGGATTAATCTATGATTGAAAGGTGTTGGAATCTTCATGACAAAACAGGTGATTAATTCTAAGTCATATCTGTAAAGACAGCTCTAAACGGCCATACACAGCTCTAATAAGGAAGAACTCTCACAGAATGCTTTATATGACTGACGTAGAAAACAGAGAAACGTTACATTCATAAGTAGCCACTTATAACAACATTTCTATGTCTTTCAAGCGATAGGATCATTCATGTATTCACCAGGGGGCGCGTATTTACGAGTATAAAACAGAGTACAAGAAGATGAAAACAAAGGAGGATTGACAAAACCGCCAATCCTCCCGCATATAGTCATCGTGCCACCCCGGGCAACGATTTTCAACAAAAATTACTGAAGGGGTTCGAGCTGCACAGTGAAGTGACGCATAAGCTCAGTCTCCCATACGATCTTCACACCGCGAGTGATCTCATGGCGACGATCATAGACATTCTTGAGAGCAGCGGCAATCACATCCATGTGATTGTTGGTATATGTGCGACGACAGATGCAGAGACGCAGGAAGTCGTTGCCACCGAAGCGGTTCTCACGAGTCACGGGATCACGGTCAGCGAGGATATAGCCGATCTCGCAACCACGCACTCCGGCTTCCTTATAAAGCTCGATTGTGAGAGTCTGAGCGGGGAACTCCTCTTTGGGGATACGGTCGAGCACCTTGTCAGCATCGATGAAGAGGGCGTGGCCACCGACGGGACGCTGATAGGGAATGCCATACTCGTCGAGCTTCTTTGCAAGATATTCCACCTGACGAATGCGAGTCTCAAGCATATCGAACTCAGTGTTCTCGTCAAGACCTACTGCGAGAGCGGCCATATCACGACCGTTCATACCGCCGTAAGTGAGGAAGCCTTCGAAAGGAATCACATACTTCTTGGCACCCTCGTAGATATCCTCCCAACGGGTAGCGATGAATCCACCCATGTTTACGAGACCGTCCTTCTTGGAAGACATTGTCATGGCATCTGCGAGAGAGAACATCTCACGGCAGATCTCCTTGATAGTGGCGTCCTTGAACTCAGGCTCGCGAGTCTTGATGAAATATGCGTTCTCGGCGAAACGGGCGGAGTCAAAGATGACACGCTTGCCATACTTGTCGGCGATGCGACGCACACCACGGAGATTCTCCATGGAAACAGGCTGACCGCCGGCAGTGTTGTTGGTGATAGTGACAATTATGAAGGGCACTTTGTCAGCATTCTCAGCCAGACATTTTTCGAGCTTGTCAAGATCCACATTACCCTTGAAAGGCACCTCGAGCTGAGTGTTCTTAGCCTCGTCTACAGTGCAGTCAACTGCGAAAGCCTTACGAGACTCGATATGACCCTTGGTTGTGTCGAAGTGAGAGTTGCCGGGCACGATGTCACCCTCCTTTACGAGATGAGAGAAGAGTACATTCTCGGCAGCGCGTCCCTGGTGAGTGGGAATCACATAATCGAAACCTGTGATACGGGTGATGGTGTCCTTCAGCTCATAGAAGCTGCGAGCACCGGCATAGCTTTCATCACCGGTCATCATGGCAGCCCACTGACGGTCGCTCATCGCGCCTGTGCCGGAGTCGGTGAGGCAATCGATGTATACCTGATCTGCCTTGAGCATAAATACGTTGTAGTGAGCTTCCTTGAGCCATTTCTCACGCTCCTCGCGTGTGCTCTTGCGGATAGGCTCTACCATCTTGATTTTCCACGATTCTGCGAAAGGAATTTCCATGGTCGTCTATACTTTTTTTTGATATGTGTATTCAGTTAATTCGATGATTCAAAATTAGCCCAAAATCACGATATACAAAAATTATTATAAAAATATTTGAAAATATATCCGTTTCAGACCAACTTTGCCGACTTTAATACCAATCGACTTGGTCTATCAATCAGATATTACCTTTAGAGCCGTGCACTGATATTCATCAATCGACACCGGTATTGAGATCAGAGGCTTTAAGAGTATGATCACGCTCTAAATCGCGGTGCTTACCGCTTCTGAAAGCGTATGAAAGGCTAATCGATATGGTTCGACCGGTGAGATAATGGTTCATCGTGTTAGTGATGCCATCAACCGTAGTTATATTTCTGAGATGAATATGGGAAGAAAAGAAATTATCAGCACGCAGTCCTATGTTCAACATACCATTCAAAAAGCTCTTATTGACCCTTAGGGAATACAATGAAAAGGGTTTATTCTCAACATTCATTGCAGGCAATTGCTTATAAAGTCCATAATTCATACTGACAATCCATTGCGCAGGCAAATAGAATGAAATATATGGAGAAATGTTATATTCCCAATCCGATCTCTCGGAAACATTATCGCATCCACCCACTTTTCTACCTTTCAGATTTGCATATACACTCAAGTCTATCCACCTCTTAGGAGAATAGCTCAAATTCATATTAAGTCCTCCCTGAAGCACCTTGGGAATATTCAGATATGACGAAAGTATTGAGTTGCCGTAAGCAACACTGTATTGAGAAATATAGTCCTTGGTAAAAGAGAATTCACCTGAGAAATAAAGAAATATCTTCCCGACTGACTGATATACACTCGCTTCAAAGTCTTGAGATAAAGAAGGACAGAGAGCATAATTACCATCTGAAGTAGAAAGATAATCACCGTAAAATTCAAATGGAACCAACTGCACAATATTAGGTCTCCTAATATTCATTCCATACCGAACCCTAACATTGGTATTTAAAGAAGCCCTCCAACTAAGACCTGCCTGCGGGAACAAATAAAAATCCTTATTTGAAGCATGATCGCTTATACCGTTATCGAGCGTATAGGATAGATAACTGTATTCTCCCCTAACACCGGCATACAAGGATAAATTTCTCAGATATAGATTATATAGAATATTAGCTGAAGTAATATTATTAATGTAATCCAACATTACCGACTCACGCGAGCCACCGGATATAAGGTTATTGTCCCATAACCGATAAGAATGAGAATGAAGATTTCTGTAATCATTACGCAGATAGAAATCAAACGTCTGATTACCGTTAACCAATAAATAATAGCCACCAAAGAAAGAATGGCTATTCAATCCGCCATCGGTTCGTTGGACGTCAGGAAAAGCATCCTTATCCTGAAACGACGACAGACTATAATGTCGCTTATCCGGATTATAGGTATATCTGTAACCTACACGCCAACGCTCCATGCTGTTAGACGGAGAATAGTAATTTCTCCATATCACATTACTCTCGAGATAACCGGCAGAGTTATTATCATCAATTATAAAACTGTTGCATAATTTAGAGCCGTCGATCAATACACCATTATGCTCCCATGAATTGGAAGTATTAGTTTTTGTAAGTCTGCCATGGACGTCGGCATAAATGGAATTTAACGAATCGAGACTCCAATTAAGCATGAATCTCAGCGTATTGACATGCCAATTACCGGAACCCTCCCCCTCTGATAACACTTTATATTCTGATAAACCATCGGCTTCCGGCAACCGGAGATCAGAATACAAACCGTTATTTTTCAAATCAGAGATAAAAGAAGTGGTCTTCTTCATCCGTTGGTGTCTTTGTCCGGTATATGAATAGTCATACGACAGATTCAGGTCAACTTTATTGAAGTTGCAGGTAAGAATGCCGTTTGCTCCGGCTTCGGGACGTGTTCCGCCGGCTCCTCCTATACTTCCTCTCAGCCCTTTAAGAGCGGCTTCCTCAATGACAATATTTATGATTGCAACTGAATTATTGCCGTATTGCTTTGATTCACCGGTAATTATATCAACTCTCAATACGTCTTTTGCCTTAATTGTCCTCAAAACCATTTCCGGTTCTTGAGTTGCCGCATCCCAGGGTCTGCCATTGACATATAACTTATATGAATTACCACCCTGAAGAGAAATTGAACCTTCAGGTGTCGTAGAAATAAAAGGGACGTGATTAAGAGCCTGCAATAAATTTTCCTTTTTGACGCTATCATCGTCACGCATACTGAAAGAATATCCTCCTTCAATAATCTTAACAAGCTTTTTATTCGCTACTATCTAAATCTCGGGAATATAACTCACAGAATCCGTCCCTTCACAAAAAGAGGGGAAAGAAACTAAAATACAAATTATTAAAACATAGATACCCCTCATAGTCTAAATAATTGGCGTGACGGTGAATCCGAGTCGGCGCAGACCTTCCACGAGTCCTTTTTCTCCGGCAAGGTGAAGCGCACCGACTGCCACAAATGAGGGTTGCGCACGGAAAATTTCGGGAAGCTGCTCGAGCCAGTTGGCATTTCTACGGTATAAAAGGTTCTCGAAAAGAATCGGGTCTTCATTTTCCTTGAGACTCTCACGGTATAGAGACTCTACATCCTGATTGAAATAGCATTTGTTCAATCGTATTGCATCCTCCTTGGCCTTTGCAGGATTATCAAGGGTTTCAGCGAGAGCTTTCGCCTGCTCCGCAATGGGAACTCCATTAAAAACATATTCTCCCTGCTGCTCGACAGTCTCCAGAGCAATTACCTTCTTTCCGGCCTGCCGGGCATAGGTCTGAACATACGTGTCGAGTTGCTCGCCGGGCACATAGCCGGGGATATCCTCTATCACCATTCCGAGCGCCACCGTCATATTTGCCACTATCGGTTTCATGGAATCAAACATCGACAGATCCAGTCCTCCGGTCCATTTATGGAACTCTTCATTTAGAGTCCTAAACCTCTCCGGAGTGAAAAGTTTAGTCAATGCGCTGTCGGCTGGAGCAGACATATAAGGCAACAATGCCATAGGATTTTCCTGCGACTTCTGCATATCAATCTCCCCTACCACGGCAGATGAGGCCGAAAGAGCGTCAACCACTTCCGGAATACTGTCGAGTACGGAGAGCGGGGCGAGATGATGAGTTCCGAAAAGATAAGAAGGAGACTCAAGTCCCTCCCTTTCCACTTTAAAGAAAATCTGTGACCATGCGAGTGCCGGCAACAGGATTGCGGCAATAAGAACTATTATACGATTCATTATATTGATTCATTATATTATAGAATATAGATTTTAGAAATGTAGTTCTCCACACTTATGTACCAAAAGAGAGATTTACAGAAGTACGAGGCAACTTCACTATGCAAAATTAGTAAAAAAAATATTTTTTCCTTAATTTTGCAGTTCTTTGAACGATATCATCACATGAACGAGAATCCGTTACTCAACCGTCTCGAGGGTATTGAAGCCCGTTTTGAGGAAGTCTCCACACTTATCAGCGATCCGGATGTCATTTCAGATCGGGCCCGCTATACGCGGCTCACGAAAGAATATCGTGAGCTTGAACGGCTTGTGGATGCTACCCGACGCTACAAACTGACACTTGACAATATCTCCGAAGCCAATAAAATGCTTAAAGAGGAGGAAGATGAAGAGATGCGTCAGCTTGCCAAGGAAGATCTTGAAGCAGCCGGCGAGCGACTGCCGCGTCTGGAAGAGGAAATAAAGATGCTGCTGATACCGGCCGACCCCGATGACGGCAAGAACGCCATCGTGGAGATACGCGGAGGAACGGGAGGCGACGAGGCCGCCCTCTTTGCCGGCGACCTTTTCAGGATGTACCAGAAATATGCCGAGAAAAAAGGATGGCAATTGGCCGTGTCCTCCTATTCCGAGGGAGCTGCAGGAGGATTCAAGGAGATTATCTTCACGCTCACAGGCGAGGGTGTGTATGGAATAATGAAATATGAGAGCGGCGTGCACCGTGTGCAGAGAGTGCCGGCAACTGAGACCCAAGGAAGAGTACATACCTCCGCCGCTACTGTGGCCGTACTCCCGGAGGCTGAAGAATTTGAGGTGGAGATTCACGAGGGAGAGATAAGATGGGACACCTTCCGCTCAGGGGGCGCCGGCGGTCAGAACGTAAATAAAGTAGAATCAGGCGTGCGCCTGCGCTATAACTGGAAGAATCCCAATACCGGGGAGACGGAGGAGATACTGATTGAATGCACCGAGACACGCGACCAGCCTAAGAATAAAGAGAGAGCTTTGTCGCGACTCAGGAGTTTCATATATAATAAGGAACATCAGAAATACCTTGACGACATCGCCTCCCGTCGGCGCACCATGGTGAGCACCGGCGACCGCTCCGCAAAAATCCGCACCTACAATTTTCCTCAGGGACGCATAACCGATCACCGAATCAACTACACAATATACAATCTGGACGCTTTTATTAACGGAGACATACAAGAGTGCATAGACCGCCTGACCGTAGCGGAGAACGCAGAGAAACTAAAGGCAAGCGAACTGTAAATATGTCTTATTATCCTAATATGTTTCAATATTATGACAAAAAAAAACATTTTCATCATACACCGGTCCATTGGATGTTTCGAGTAAGTGTACTCTTGTCGGTTGCGATGTCAATCGCAACCCTGTCTGCAAATGCATTCACCGGTACGGTGAAGGATGAAGCAGGCAAACCCATAGAAGGGGCTGCCGTGAAAGTTTGCGCCGGAGACAGTGTGCTTTCTCTTTCTGCAACGGATTATACAGGAAAATTCTTCAACAATATATCGGGTCAGGATTTTACCCTCTCCGTTAATAAGGATGGTTATGAGACTTTCACAACCACTCCGCAAGGATTCAACATGGGTGACATTATCCTGAAAGAGAAAAGCACCGATCTTGACGAGCTCGTAGTGACTCCCGAAAAATACATGCGCGACTTCGACCATAAGACTTTTATCTGGTCTCCGGCCAAGATGGAAAGATATTCCAATGTATATTCCGCACTTGGAGATCTCCCCGGAGTAACCGTCACAGCAGACGGACTAACCTTTAACGGGCGGAGCGGCGTGACACTTCTGTTGAACGGAATAAAGATAACGCCTGCGGAAGCGGCGTCGCTGTCCAAAGAAGACATAAGGGACATAGAGATCTATGATGTGCCTCCCACACGCTTTGCCGATGCAAACACGACCGCGGTCATCAATATCCGCACACGCCGAAACATAACGGGTGGTAATACTTTCATATCCTTAAATGAGACTCCTAATCCATGGTATCAGTCGTCCAACACCTTATCATCCACATATAATTATGGTAAAAACAGGTTTAATGTCAGATATTCGGATAATTTTTCAAAAAACGATAAGTCCAATGTTGATGAAACCATAATATACAGAACCATCGACAGGACAATTGAAAAAAATAAGACCGGACTCAGTAATCTTTCTCATGCCAATGAGCATGAGTTCGGGGCAAGCTACCTATTCAGCGATCCTGACGGAAAGGAGGCGACACAATTCAACGCGACATTCTCCGGCTCGGCTTCCAATATAAAGAACCACAACTCGGCATCCACCGTATACTCCTACGGAGAGAAATTTCTTTCAGAGAATTATTCGCATGAAAAATTGCTTAATCTCTCACTTGATCTTTACTTCCACAGGACATTTGGCAGCCGGCAGTTATTGCTGGCCAACGTTGTGGCCACAACCTATCGCGGTGACAACACCTCCTCTTACTCCGAATTCGTGAGCAAGGAAAACGAGCCCGCTTTCGACGCTGCAACGGATTATGACGTCAGAAATAAATCTCTGATCGCAGAGGTGATTTATCAGTTCACTCTCCGCCCCCGAATGGTACTTGATGCTTCCGGCAAATACTATCTTCAGCGTTCCGACCAAACTTCATTATCCGAACTAACGAGTCTGACAAGACATCAGGGCTACCTTTCTGTGGGTTACCGTTGGCGCACAGGTCCGCTTTTTATATTCCTCAAAGGGCAAGGAAGCTTGTTTGAGACAAGATTCAATTCAGGAATCAACAACGAAAGAAGATTTGATTTTCTTCCGATGGCCTATATTTCATGGGATTGTTCCTCCAAAGTGAACGTATATATGCAGTTAATGCGCGAGAACATCTCTCCCACATCTTCCGACATGACCTCGCAACGAAATGTGATGGACAACGGACTGGTGAAAACCGGCAATCCCGATCTGCACTCCTTCTCCCGAAATTATTTCTATATCTCACAATCGTTCACCACCGGAAAATTCCAATACTCCCTCGGCATCAACTACATTTACACCCCTGACAAGATAGTGACCGCATACTCGCAGCAAAACGACTATGTGCTTGAAAGGCCGGTAAATGCCAAGAGCTCTCATGAACTACTCTCCACCCTATTTCTCAGGTACAGACCTATTGATGCCCTGTCTTTTGACCTTAACGGCATGTTGGGCAAGAATTTCGTTACCATTGACAATAACAAATACAATGTGCCCACTTATCGTTTCAACGTATCAGCCACTTACTTCACACGCCGATGGGAAATCAGTGCAAACTATCAATTCCCCGGACACGAAGCATACGGAGAGATGGAGAGACGCAGACTACAGGCATTCGGCATATCATGTGGATATAAGCCTCAGGAGAGCATGATGGTAAGGATTGGCCTGACCAATCCATTCTATACCGGTACGGAAAAAATTACCGGAATCAATAAAGATTTCATCGACTACACCCGAATCAGTTATACCGAAGGGTTCAGAAACAGAATAACCCTGTCTTTCAGCTGGAATTTCTCATACGGTCGTAGACGCGTGAACGACTACAAAAACATCTCCAACTCCGACGAGGATACCGGATTGCTGAAATAAATAGTGTTGAAAATAATTTACAAATCGTCAAACAATCGGTCTATTGATTTGTTTTATTTTCAAACACACGAATGAAGCCGTCAAAACAGCTTCTTTATGAAAAACATCAAATATATAGGATAAGTCTGATATTCACTCCTATCCTTGAAGGGGGGGCCCCCTTCACTATCAAAAACCTTAATTAACAAGAAAGGAGTTATACTATGAAAGCACTATCTATTATCAGCTATGTCATCGGATCCATCCTATTGATTATCTCCTGCTTCACCACCGGGGTGACGCTCACCTGGTGGCTTGGAGGAATTTCAGTGGCTTTTCTGATTGCAGGATGCATATTCCAGTTTCAGACAACTAAAGACACTATAATGTTTCCGAGACATGACACCCACTCCCACTAAGCCATCATTGATGACTTGAATGGAAAAGGGGCTTAGTCCCCACGGATTATGACAAAAATGAGAGATTGGCCTGCGACAATGTCGCAGGCTTTCCTATATCTATGATTCCCACATTTTCGAGGCACCATCCTTCCACTATATTATGCCGCATCGGTGAAAGAAAATAATCCATCACCCCAAACTTGCCTTCAAATCCGAGACTGATCATATCTCGAATCATCGAAGGGCGCGCGACATAAATACCGCTGAAAGCAAACTCCTTATTATCAGCCTGCGGCCGGAAACCTTCAGGACGCCAACGATCGGAAACAATATCGTGCCACCCACTGAGAATCATATCATCATCAAACACCAACCGCCGCGAAGAATCACGATCACTCACCAGAAGAGTGGCGTCCGCTCCCGTATTCATATTATGACCGACGAGCCCAGCGAGCGGAGCGTCGCTGAGTATATCGACATTATGAACAAGAAACGGAGAATCATCAGATGAGTCTAACAACGGCAGAGCCTTCACAAGAGCTCCGCCCGTATCGAGAAGCATATTACTTTCATCACTCACCAGGATAGTAGCGTTCAGGCGTTTAGAGTTGAGAAAATCCTTTATCTGATCTGCAAAATGATGCACATTCACGACGATATCATCGAATCCCTCCTCAATCAACCGGGTTATAACCCGCTCAAGCATCGGGACACCGCCCACCGGCACCAATGCCTTCGGATGCTTCAGGGTGAAGGGGCGCAGACGCGTGCCAAGACCCGCGGCGAGAATCATAGCTTTCATCGCCTCACCTCCTTTCCCTGTTCGCGATGAATCTCAACTACACTGACTTCCGGAAATTTCTCCTTAATCATACGAGCCATCCGGGAAGCACAATACACGGAACGATGCTGGCCGCCCGTACACCCGAACCCGATCTGAAGAGAGGTGAATCCTCTCTTTATATATCTTTCTATGGCCGGGATGACCAATGCCGAACAAGCATCGAGGAATGGGGAAACCTCTCCCCTTTCCTCAAGGAATTCAATCACCGGGAGGTCAAGCCCGGTGAGTGATTTATATTGCTCATAACGTCCGGGATTATGAAGCGCACGACAGTCAAACATGAATCCTCCACCGTTGCCGGAGAAATCATCAGGATAGCCTTTTTTATATGAGAAACTGAACACAGACACCTGCAGGCCATTATGAGAGGGCACTACGAAGCGGGAATCAGCCACAAGAGCAGATGCCACTCTGCGAAGTTCGGGAAATGAATCCAGACATCCCTCCTCCAGAAGAGAAGAAAGATTGGCAAGTGCCGGAGGAATACTTTCGATAAAATGTGCCCTGCGTTGCACAAGACCCCGGAAGCCGTAGGCTCCAAGCACCTGCAGACACCTGAAAAGGCGCAGAAGTGGCAAATCAGACATAAAGTCTTCAACAGAGATGTCCCTTCTTTTGGAAAAAGAGGCCACGTAGCGGTTGAGAAGCCGCTTACGTAATTCTGTCGGAAAGCAGGCTCTTGCCTGATATATGAAAGAGACGGCATCATATAAAGCCGGCCCGCGTCTGCCACCCTGAAAATCTATCCAGAAAGGAACGTCGCCGGCAATCATAACGTTGCGGCTCTGACAGTCACGCATCATGAAGCCCAGCCTCGCATGAGGAATTGACACCAAATCCTCGCTGAGTCTGCAGAAATCATCTTCAAGCAAATTTTCCGAAAAAGATATGCCCGAGGGCTTCAGATATTCATACTTAAAATAATTGAGGTCCCAATTCACGAGTCGGGATGAAAAAGGAGAGAAAGCCACCTTGCCCCCCCACTCCTCCTCCGGGACGGTCTGCATGGCTGCAAGTGAATCCATACACTGCTCGAGCAACCCGACAGGCACCTCTTTTTTCAACAATGCGAACAAGTCGACAGACCCGAGATCCTGCACAAGATAGGTGGAAAAATCCGGTGAGAAAGCATATACCTGCGGGACATTGACATCGTTTTCGCGGAATATATGAGACAGCGAGATAAAAGCCCTTGCCTCCTCCCTATTGTCGGCAATCACACCGATAGCGGAACGAGAGCCGGAAGACAGGCGCCAATATTCTCTATCGGATCCGGCTCCGAGAAGTCTGACCACACTTTCCGGCTGCTCGGAAAAATATTGGATATACAATGCAATCAATGCATTGGAATCAATAGGATTGTCGCTTCCTCCATAACATCCTGATAGGGAGTTCGAGGAGCGAGGAGGCAGAGGAGCGGGAGAAGAGCTTTGTGTGGAGGAAGAGGAGGTTGAACCCGAAGAGGTAGAGTCGAAGAAAATCTTAGTCATAACATTTCCGGAATCCGAGTGTTATATAAATAAAGGTATGTGTCGCAAAGCGGACAACACCTGCAAAATTAATAAAAAAACACGTATTGGAGATATACATGGCAGGCTGACAGGCATATCAGAGTCCGGCAGTAGCAGATTAGTAAACACAATTTCAAAATAAAACACAGATAATGGCAAATATCGAAAACTATGACTTCGGCGGCAAGCGCGCCATCGTGAGAGTCGACTTCAACGTTCCTCTGGATGAAAACGGTAATATCACGGACGACACCCGCATCCGCGGAGCCCTTCCCACACTTAAGAAGATACTGGCAGACGGGGGAAGTCTGATTCTTATGTCGCACATGGGCAAGCCCAAAGGGAAGGTGAACGAGAAACTCAGTCTCGGTCAGATCCGCGAGGCTGTGGCCACTGCACTTGGGACCGATGTAAAATTTGTGCCTGACTGCATGAAGGCAGCCGAAGCAGCCAAAGAGCTCAAACCCGGAGAAGTACTTCTTCTGGAGAACCTACGATTCTATCCCGAAGAGGAAGGTAAGCCCGTAGGAATCGATAAGAAAGACCCCGGCTACGAGGAAGCCGCCAAGGAGATGAAAGAACGTCAGAAAGAGTTTGCCAAGACTCTGGCAAGCTATGCCGACGTGTATGTGAACGATGCCTTCGGCACAGCTCACCGCAAGCACGCATCCACAGCCGTAGTGGCAGACTATTTCGACAAACAGGACAAAATGCTGGGATTCCTTATGGAGAAGGAAGTAAAGGCTGTAGACGCCATCCTCAAAGACATACGTCGTCCCTTCACCGCAATTATGGGAGGCTCCAAGGTATCGACAAAAATCGGTATCATTGAAAACCTCATGGATAAGGTAGACAATCTCATTCTCTGTGGCGGCATGACCTACACCTTTGCTAAAGCTATGGGAGGAAACATCGGCACCTCCATTTGCGAAGACGATAAACTCGACCTGGCACTCGATATAATGAAGAAAGCTAAAGAAAAAGGCGTCAACCTCGTGCTTGGCACAGACTGTGTGGCCGCCGATTCCTTCAGCAACGAAGCCAAGACTCAGGTATGCTCCGTGATAGATATTCCCGAGGGTTGGATGGGTCTGGACGCCGGTCCGGAGAGCATTGAAGCCTTCCGCAGCGTAATTCTTCCTGCCAAGACCATACTTTGGAACGGACCAGCCGGAGTATTTGAGTTTGAGAACTTCACCGCCGGCAGCCGTGCCATAGCGGAGGCCATAGTGGAAGCCACCGACAAGGGAGCCTTCTCACTCGTAGGCGGCGGAGACTCCGTGGCATGTGTCAACAAATTCGGATTGGCCGACAGCGTAAGCTATGTATCCACAGGCGGGGGTGCCCTTCTCGAAGCCATCGAAGGCAAAACCCTTCCCGGCATAGCCGCTATCGGAGAGTAAAAAAGCTATCGCATAGAAAAAGAATATATAGACTATAAAGTGAATTCCCTTGCGCCGTCAGGCACAAGGGAATTTTCTTATAAAGAAGAAAGACCGGCATAATACCGCGCACAACTGGCGAAGCGACACACAACTCACGGCGGCAGAGACATGATAAATACCATAATCCAATAAAATTCAAGGCACCGGAAAGCGAAAACAGAAGAAGGTAAATTATTTTTTTGCCCGAAATATTGGATTAATTAAAAAAAATACTAATTTTGCAAAGTCTAATACAACAAAGGCATAATGAGGTAGCCTAAACCTACAGGGGATACCCGGAAAAAGAAAAAGACTAGGCCACTTCAAAAGGTCAAAGAAAAACAAACTCAATCAAATACAAATTAAAACAACCAACAAAACAGAAACAGTATGGAATCTCAGACTCCAAGACCTGCCACAGCAGCAGCGAAAATCAAGAAGGAAGAGAAAATCAGCAACGTACGCGGCATCAAGAACGCGTTCCTCGTGATCATCGCCTGCGCCATCGCAGCCGTATGTATCTTCCTCTTCGGCATGGGCGCCCCGGGCAACTTCGAGGGCAATGATCCCGCCGGCCACCCGATCAACCTTGCCGGCACCGTATACAAGGGCGGTTTCATCGTGCCTATCCTGATGACCCTCTTCCTCACAGTAATCGTACTCTCCGTAGAGCGTTGGATCGCCATCAGCTCTGCAAGCGGCAAGGGCAACACTACCAAGTTTGTAGCCGACATCAAGGCTGATCTCGCTGCCAACAACATCGACGCAGCCATGAAGCGTTGCAAGGACCAGAAGGGTTCAGTGGCTTCCGTAGTCTACAACACACTAGTGAAGTACAAAGAGATGGATGCCAACACTGTGCTCAGCAAAGAGCAGAAGCTGACCACACTCCGCAACGAGGTGGAGGAAGCTACAGCACTCGAGATGCCTTCACTCTCACAGAACCTCCCCATCGTGGCAACACTCACCACACTCGGTACTCTCGTCGGTCTTCTCGGAACCGTAATGGGTATGATCAAGTCATTCCAGGCACTTGCCACTTCCGGTTCGCCTGACTCCACAGAGCTCTCTACCGGTATCTCCGAGGCACTTGTGAACACCGCCTTCGGTATCGCAACAGGTGCATTCGCCGTAATCTCCTACAACTTCTTTACCAATAAGATCGACAATCTGTCCTACGCTATCGACGAAATCGGTTTCAGCATCGTAGCAACATTTGCAGCCACTCACTAATCAGGAGAAGCTGCGGGCCCGCAAGGACCTACAGATAAATACAACCGAAAAAAGTTAATAGCAAAATGGGAAGAGTAAAGATAGCAAAAAAGAGTACATTCATCGACATGACGGCGATGAGTGACGTGACGGTGCTTCTGCTTACCTTCTTCATGCTGACATCGACTTTCCTCCAGAAGGAGCCGACCACGGTGGTGACACCGGCTTCGGTATCCGAAGAGAAAGTACAGGAGACCAACTTCGTACAGGTGTTGGTGAGTCCTGAGGGGAAAGTCTGGCTGACAATGAACAACGACACCTCAGCAGCATACGGCAATGAGAATATGCGCAAGGCGTTGCTTGAGAAGGCTGCCTCGATCTACAACGAGACTCACGCCAACAAAGTCAACTTCACAGAAGCACAGAAGGAAACCTTTGCAAAGTTAGGGTCGTTCGGCGTTCCGATGGCTCAGATGGGCGATTTCCTCAATATGGCCAACGAACCTGAGGGTTTGACCAAGATGGACAATTGGCTGTCGGGCGAGGATGGCAATCCGAACCACGTGACGGGTATCCCCATCTCTTGGAATTCCAACGAAGATCGTCCCACAGAGTTCCAGATATGGATGAAGGCAATGCGCCAGACAGACAATAGCGCACTTGCCGACAAGATCAAGGACGGAACAGGCGTAGCGATCAAGGCTGACCAGAACACCGCTTTCGACATTGTTCACATGGTGATGGACAATCTCCAGACAATCCACATGAACAAGTTTACTTTATTGACAGCACTTAAGGCACAGGAATAACATGGCAGAAGTACAGGAAAAAAGCGGAGGCGACGGTAAGAAAGGCGCCCAGAAAAAGATGCATATCCGCGTGGACTTCACGCCCATGGTTGACATGAACATGTTGCTTATCACATTCTTCATGCTCTGTACGACCATGATCAAATCCCAGACTCTGACAATTGCGTTGCCTTCGAATGAGAAGGTGCAGAATGAGGAGAATATGTCGCAGGCATCGGCCGACGATGCAGTGACCATCATTCTGGATGCAAAGAGAAAGCCCGGGTCATTTGATGTTGATTCCGTCAACGGAAAGGTTGTCAACGAGGTATACTACTACTTCGGCAAACCCGGCGGCGACGCGGGTATGTTCGGAGCAGGCGGAGCGATTCTCTCCGAGAACAACAATATCCAGAAATCAGAATTCCTGACCGACGAGGTGAATGCAGCAGGTATCCACACGGCACGTGGCATCCGCCAGATCATTCAGGATAGAAATAAGGAAGTTCTCAAAGAGGTGAATGCTCTCAAGGAGAAGTATAAGAACGGTGGCTTTGGCGACCTCGAGACCAAAGACGGTCGAGAGAAAGCACAGCAGGCCTTCAACGAGGCTGCAGCCGCAGTCAGAAAGAACGAGAATCTGAAGAAACCGGTGATTATCATCAAGTCTACACCGCAGGCTTCCTTCGGTAGCCTTGTAGAGGTGCTTGACGAGATGCAGATCAACTCGATCTCGAAGTATCAGATCGATAATATGACCCGTGCGGACTCAGTGATGCTCATTGATTATCAGAACCGTCATCACAACGACTGATAAGTTAGATTTATCCACACTTTAAAGCAAGAAAAAACATGGCTAAAAGAAATATAGATCTAACGTCGAAGGAATGGCGTGATATAGTATTCGCAAACAAGAATCAGGAATTCGGAGCCTATCAGCTCCGCAAGGACAGCGACCGACGCCACAACATGGCGGCTCTGTTCACCCTTGTGGGTCTGGTTGTGGTGTTCCTTCTTCTTATAGGCTGGGCAAAATATAGCGACTACCGTGCAGAGCAGGACGCTATCGCTCTCCAGCAGGAACGTGAGAAGATGGCAGCCGCCGAACTTATCCAGCAGGAGGAGGAAACTCCTGAAGAGGAGACTCCGGAGGAGCAGAAGTTTGAGCAGGAGATTCCTGAAGTACCTGAGGAGGTGCTTGCTACAGTTCAGGTGACTCAGATCGCCATCGTGGACGCCGACAAGGTGAAAAACGATGTGATGTCCATGGATGAACAGAAGGAAGATAACACTGCGCGTGGTGTTGTCAACCAGGAAGGTAGCGATGACGCCGACAAGGTGAAAGCTGTCACCGAACAGGTGAGAGTGGTTGAAGAACCGAAGCCCGAGCCTAAGCCCAAGGAGGATGAGATCTTCGTGGCTGTGGAGCAGAATGCAGAGTTCCCCGGCGGTCAGCAGGCTCTTATGAAATGGCTCAGCAATAATATCCGCTATCCGGAAGCTGCTCAGCAGAACGACATTCAGGGTCGAGTGGTAGTAAGATTCGTTGTTGAGAAAGATGGTTCGATCGGCAACGTGACAATCGCCAAGGGTGTTGACAAGGATCTTGACCGCGAGGCTATCCGCGTGGTGAAGAAGATGCCTAAGTGGCAACCCGGCAAGAACAATGGTCAGCCCGTCCGTTCTTACTTCAACCTCCCGGTGACCTTCAGGCTGCAGAATCAGTGAGAATAAGTTCCGATCTTTCGGAACGACTATAATAAGAAGATGACCCCGTGCATTCGGGGTCATCTTCTTATTTATGTCCTGACCTGTGAAAAATATCCGAAAGAGAATTGAACCCGCACGCTTAAAGATTGTTAAAAAGATAAAGAACATCAAAAATAGAAAAGTTATGGAAGGTAATAGAAGAGAAAGAAAAAGCGTAAGGGAGACAACACAGGCTCCCAAGAGCATGCGTCTGCTTTTCGGAATATTCATGATATTGGTGTATGTGGGAGTAGGACTTCTTTTCATCTTATGGCCACCCTTTGACATCATCAACTATGCTGTAAGCTGTGTTGTGGGCGGACTCCTGATTCTGTATGGCATCTGGCGAGGTTATCGACTGTATGTGGGCATGAACTAAAACTCATACCGCGCAATAAGTAACGACAAACCACGACAACATGAAAATCGGAAAAAACATATTTGCAGGGATTATGCTCTCGGTGCTGACAGCACTGGGAGCAGTCTCTTGTGGAGAGATAAAAAGAGGAGAATATGTGAAGGGCTCGGACACGGTGTTCTGTGACGATGGATTCCGCACTATTCTTGATGAAGAGATCGGAGTGTTTGAATATACGTATCCGGAATCTTCGATCATACCATTTTACATGAGTGAAGATGCATGCATAGATTCTCTTCTCAGCGATCGCGTGCAGTCGATCATAGTCACTAAGGAACTTACACCCGACCAGATAAAATATATGAAGGCCAAATTCAAGAGGGTTGTAAGGACAAATTGTATCGCGGTAGATGCAGTGGCTCTGATTGTCAATAAGGAAAATCCGGTCAGCAGCCTCAGCATGCAGGAGATAGGAGAAATACTTAATGGCCGAATCACCCGATGGAGTCAGCTTGCTGTGGCCGACACGGCAGCGATCAAATTAGTATTTGATAATGCCGGCAGCTCTACAGTCAGCTTCCTTCGTGACAAATTTCTCGCTAAAGGAGAGAGCATCTCGGAAAAGACCAATTCATTCGCACAGCAGACGAATGCACAGGTGTTTGATATAGTTAAAAAAGATAAAGATGCAATAGGAATAATCAGTGTCAGCTGGCTTGGTGATGACCTGAGCGCGGCAAAGAAAGTGCCCATGGACAAAAGGATGGAAGATTATTCCAACGAAAATGACACTATCGCGGCACAGCTAACTGATGAAGTGAATATTCTCAAGGTAAGTAATCCAAATGAAGATAATGACTTTAGTCCTGTGGCCTATAAACCATATCAAGCATATATAGCGACCGGAGAGTATCCTCTCTATCGCAAGGTATACATGATCTCTACAGCATCCAACTCCTCACTTCTTCACAGTTTTTATGTCTTCATGACAGGATTTGTGGGTCAGAAGGTTATCTCTAAAACCGGAATACTCCCCTATCACATGAATCCGAGAGTGGTGCAACTCGTAGACAGGAATACTCAAAAGAAATGATGTAGAAGACCCTGCACCCTCTAAAAATTGCTAAAAATACAGACCCCGTCTCCCTTGAGACGGGGTCTGATGGAATAGGGATTTGCAGGCATGACTAAAATTTTTTAATTTTGCGATATTGGTAGTAGACTTCGGAAGAATTTTTTCCGTTCTATATAAGTTGAAATCCAACCACAAACAGAAGGCCGATAGCCTGAGAAAGCACGGAAGACATCTCTGCACGACGGCCGGATAATAATGACGCGAACAAAAAATTCAAAGATATAAAATGAAAATCAGATCTATTTTTAGCCTGATGCTTGCAGGCGCGGCGCTCGGCATGTCGGCACAGACACAGTCGGATGCGGTGCAGTATTATAAGGCTGACCAATTTGAGAATGCCAAAGAGTTGCTGCAGCGCAACATGAATGCACCCGGCGCGAACCAAGCAGAGAATAATTATTATCTCGGCCTTATCTCGCTTCGCGATGGAAAGAGTTCTGAAGCACTCGCGTTCTTCAACAAAGGTGTGGAGGCAGATCCGGAGTTCGCCTACAACTATGTGGGTCTCGCATCGCTGGAACTTAAAAACGGCGATAAGAAAGGAGCAGAAACCCTGCTCAAGGAAGCCGATAAGAGAGGCAAGAAAGATGCCTCTCTCCAAGTGGCGATAGCACGTGCCTACTATGATGCAGATCCGATAGCCTACGCTAAAGAGATCGAGAAATATCTTGATAAGGCCCGTAAAATCGATATGGAGGAGGCCGATATCTATCTTTTCGAGGGCGACCGCAAGTATGATAAGAAAGATTGGGGCGGGGCCGCTGCGCAGTATGAAATGGGTGCAAACTACGAGCAAGAAGCTGTGGAGGCATACGTGAAATATGCCAATCTTTTCACTCAGGTCAATCCACAGTATGCCATCAATATGCTCAATCGTCTGCTACAACTGAATCCTAATTCGGCTCTTGCTCAGAGAGAGCTTGCCAACGCATACTACAATAACGAGAACTATAATGAAGCGGCTAAGGCATACGGCGAATACGTCCGTAACTCCAACCACTTCAAGCAGGACGAGGATCGCTATGCTTTCCTGCTCTTCTACGGTGGCGACTATCAGAAGGGTTATGACTATGCCACACAACTTCTCCAGACCAATCCGTCAAACTTCACGGCACAAAGATTCCAATTCATGAATGCCGCTCAGCTACCGGCCATGAAAGACCGTCTGCTCGGAATGGCGGAAGCTCTTTGGAAAGGACACGGGCCTACACCGGCAACCAGTCTGTCAGTAGTGGACTATAATCTCATCTCCGAGGAATTGTCCGCGGCCAAGAGATTTGAGGAAGCTGAGGCTGTGCTTAAAGAGGGTATTGAGAAGGTGCCGACAAATGCTGACTTCAACAAGCGTCTTGCAGTGGTGTATGTGGATGAGAATAATCTTCCTGCAGCTGCCGATGCCTTCGCAGGTTATCTGTCAAAATTGGAGAAGCCCAATTTCAATGACTTCAACCAGCAGGCCACATATTCCTTCTATGCCGGTGTCCAGACAAAAGCCGACAATCCCGCTGCGAGTGAGAAATTCTTTGAAGACGCTCTGAAATATGCCGGTCTGGCACAACAGGAGCTTCCCTCCAACTATCGTCCGAAGAAGCTTGCCGGCGATGTAGCCATGCAGCGTGCCTCAAAAGAAGCAGCCTCCAGTGTGGCGGCTCCCTTCTACGAGGAGGCATGGGGTCTGCTCATGGCGTCTGACGATCCGACGCGCTACAAGAATGATGCCATCACTATCTACAACTATCTCGGCAATTACTACCTCGACCAAAAGAATACTGCAAAAGCCAAAGAATACTTCAACAACTATCGCACGTTTGACCCTAACAATGCAGACTACGCAAAGTTTGTTGAAAGTCTTAAATAAGCACTCTTCATAAAGAGTGTCTTATTCCCCCCTCAAAGGGTGTGACAGAATGATAATCTGCCACACCCTCTTTCTTTATTCTTATGAGGTGGAGAAGTCCCTCCCTCCGAAACCTTCCTTTGGATTCATAAAAAGGGAAGAAAAGCGGTGGAATTTGGAAGGATTAACATTATTTTATAATTTTGCAATACCATAATGGCAGCTATTCAGCTTCCGTAGGGCATGTTAAGGGCTGACGCCCGGGAGTGACGGGATTCCTCGCGTCCGGATTAGTTGACACCTGAATGTAAGATCAATGCAGACGTCATCAACAGCACTACTGTAATTCATTGAAATACAACAGCCATCTATGAATAGTTACCAATAAGGCTACCCTCCTTAAGCGATATTTGAATCTACACCAAAGTCAGATAGTGGGGAGATTGAGGAGAGAGGATAGGAAGGAAAGGCTTATTGACTCTAAATAAAACTGACGCCGTGCCCCCCAAGGAGGTGCGGGGTCATCTTATCATAATAATATTATATCCCTCGGCCGGAAAGATATTATATTCCGGATAGGGGAAAGAGACGTAATGGAACGCGTTATAAAGATTAAGAAAGGGCTGGACATCCCATTGGATGGAGCAGCCGTGGGAGCGAGTGTCAGCGACACTCAAACCTCCCTTTACGGGATAGTGCCCGATGACTACCCCGGCTACATCTGGAAAGCAAGGGTGAAGCCCGGAGACAAGGTAAAGGCCGGCGACAAGCTTATGTCGGACAAAGAGACAGACAGCGTGTGGCTTGTTTCGCCCGTTGACGGCGAAGTGGCGGAAATCCGCCGAGGTGCACGTCGCCACATAGAGGCCATAGTGGTGAAACGTGAAGGAGGCTTCGTGGCCGATAAAGAGACAACGCTCACTGATGCCGTGTCAATCAGGACCGCACTGAAAGAGTCCGGCCTTTGGGCAATGATGCGCCAGAGACCCTTCGATATTGTGCCGGCTCCGGATTCCGAACCGCGTGACATATATGTGACAGCTTTCGACTCCGCTCCGCTTGCCGGCCCGGTTATCACGCCGCGTCTTTCAAAATGGCTTGAGAAAGGACTTGAGATCCTTAAGCATCTGACAAGCGGGAATGTGTATCTTGCCGTCAGAAGCGATAGCCGCATTCGCTCCAATGTGGCCGAAATTCTCACAATGGAAGGGCCTCACCCGGCCGGCAACGTCGGCGTGCAGATTGCCAACACCAATCCTGTCAACAAAGGAGAAACTGTGTGGACCCTCGATGCAGCTACAGTATGTCGTATCGGACTCCTGGCATCCGAAGGAAAATGCGATTACACGGTCGAAGTGGCCGTAACCGGTCCGGCGATACGTAATCCTCACTTTGTGGAGTGCGGAATGGGAATCTCAATGGAGGGTCTGCTTCGTCCCTTCGAGCCTATCACGGGAAATCATCTGCGTTATATCTCCGGCAACGTTCTCACCGGAAAGCGTGTCAACCTAAAGGAGGGTTTTCTGCGCTGGCCTTATCGTCAGGTGACAGTCATTGAAGAAGGAGATACTGCCGATGAATTCATGGGATGGGCATCCATGAATCCGAAAAAATACAGTGTGAAACGCAGTTTTCCGGCTTTTCTACGCGGTCTGAGCTCACCGTTCCCCTTTGATGCACGCATAAAAGGAGGTCGACGTGCCATGATATTGAGTGGAGAATATGACAAAGTGTTCCCCTTCGATATCTATCCGGAGTATCTGCTCAAGGCCATAATCGCCGGCGACATAGACCGCATGGAGCAACTCGGCATCTACGAAGTGGCACCTGAAGACTTCGCACTGCCCGAATTTGTAGACACTTCAAAGATGGAGCTCCAGAAGATAGTGAGAGAAGGTCTCGATTCGCTACGCAAAGAACTTAGCTAACCAAACCATCAAATAACAACGAACAAGCATACTCACCGTGGGTAAACTAAAACAATCGATCGACAAGGTAAAGCCGCATTTCGAGAAAGGAGGCAAATTTGAGAAACTCCATTCTGTGTTCGACGGCTTTTATACCTTCCTTTACACTCCCAACGAGACGAGTTCGTCGGGCGTGCACATCCACGACAGCAACGACTCAAAGCGCACCATGATCATCGTGGTGCTGTCCCTGCTCCCCTGCTGTCTCTTCGGAATGTGGAATATCGGCTATCAACATGCTCTGGCCACAGGAGGAGACACGAGTCAACTTCTCCCCCTCTTTTTCTACGGACTCTTTGCCGCACTGCCTCAGATCCTCACGGCATATATCGTGGGTCTTGGCATAGAATTCGTCATAGCGCAGATACGCGGACATGAAATTCAGGAGGGCTATCTGGTCTCCGGAATCCTTATTCCGATGATATGCCCTATCGACACACCCTGCTGGATGATAGCTGTGGCAGTGGCGTTCGCCGTGATTTTTGCCAAAGAAGTGTTTGGAGGCACGGGCTATAACTTCCTCAATGTGGCACTTGTGGCCCGCGCGTTCCTTTTCTTCGCTTATCCTTCAAAGATGAGTGGAGACAACGTATTCGTGAGTCTTGGCGGCGAACACGCCGTGGATGGATTCACAGGCGCGACTCCCCTGGGTCAGCTTGCCTCCGGAGCTCCGGGTGCGACTGTGACCGACGTGCTCGGACAGCCCCTCACCTTCGCCGACTATTTCTGGGGATTTATCCCCGGCTCGTGGGGAGAGACCTCCACATTCTGCATCCTTATAGGCATGGTGATTCTCCTCGCCACCGGAATAGCAAGTTGGAAAATCATCACCTCCGGTGTGGCCGGCGCGTTTCTCATGAGTCTTCTGGCTTATCATTTCCATTCTGACATTTATCCCGTCACTATGATTCCGCCTCTGGAGCAGCTCTGTCTGGGAGGATTCGCCTTCGCCATAGTCTTCATGGCCACCGACCCCGTGACAGCATGCAGAACCGAGACAGGAAAATGGATTTATGGTTTTCTGATTGGAGTGATCGCCATTATAATCAGATGCTACAACACCGGATATCCGGAGGGAGCCATGCTTGCAGTGCTTCTCATGAACTGCTTCGCTTCACTCATCGACTGGTGTGTGGTCAATAGTAATGTCCGTAGACGCATGCGCCGAACCGGTGCACGCGCCGCACAATAAGGAAGGAGGATAAGACATGAACAGACAAAGCAATATCTATACAGTGGTCTATGCCTCCGTACTGGTGCTTGTGGTAGGCGTGGTTCTTTCAGTGGTGTATCAGGCTCTGCGTCCGCGTCAGCTTGAGAATATTGACAACGACACCAAGAAGCAGATACTCCTTGCCGCCCGCATAACGGCAGAACCCGGAGAAAGCATCGGCGACCTATACGCAGCTCATATCACCGACGAATATATCGTGGATAGTGAGGGAAAGAAAGTAGATAATGGAGTCGACGCCTTTAAAGTCAATGTAGGCAGTGAGGTCAAGAAACCCGCATCAGAGCGTCTGCTGCCCGTCTTCGTGTGCCGGACATCGGCAGGAGAGAAATATATTCTTCCGTGCTACGGAGCCGGTCTGTGGGGTCCGATATGGGGTTATGTGGCCTTTGATTCCAATGGCGACACAATCTATGGAGCCTATTTCGCTCATCAGGGTGAGACTCCGGGTCTGGGAGCCGAGATAGAGAAACCCGCATTCTCCACACAGTTTGACGGAAAGAACGTATTCTCCAAGAGTGGAGATTTCCAGTCAGTTGAAGTGGTGAAAACCGGACAGGAACCGGCAGACCGCAGTTATGTACATGCCATAAGCGGCGGCACCATCACCAGCCAGGGAGTATCCAGAATGCTTCAGAACTCCCTTGAGCCCTACGCGGCATTCCTGAAATCGCTGCAGAATACAACCAACGACAAAAATTGAAGAGAGAAATGGATTTCAAGAAAGCATTAGCCATATTCACATCTCCCCTTTCGAAAGACAATCCTGTGATTGTTCAGGTACTTGGCATCTGCTCGGCTCTAGCCGTGACAGCCAAGATGGAACCTGCAGTGGTGATGACTATCTCTGTGACAGCCGTCATGGCTCTCGCCAACGTCATAATTTCATTCATGCGCAACACTATCCCTACCTCCATCCGCATCATAGTGCAACTCGTGGTGGTGGCAGCTCTTGTAGTAATCGTGGACCAAGTGTTGAAGGCATACAATTATGAAGTGAGCAAACAGCTCTCAGTATTTATCGGCCTGATTATAACCAACTGTATCCTCATGGGGCGTCTTGAAGCCTTCGCTCTCAGCAACCGCCCCTGGGCAAGCTTCCTTGACGGAGTGGGCAACGGTCTGGGTTATGGAATCATCCTGATTATCGTCAGCTTCTTCCGCGAACTCTTCGGCAGCGGCACACTGTTCGGTTATCAGGTTGTGCCGCAATGGTGCTATGACCATGGATATATGAACAACGGCATGATGATCCTGCCCCCTATGGCGCTCATCACTGTGGCCTGCATCATCTGGGTGCACCGTGCCAAGAATAAAGATCTTCAGGAAAAGTAAGGAAGAACAGATAAGCAAAGCGAGAAACAATGGAAAACCTGAATCTATTCATACGGTCGATATTTATCGACAACATGATCTTCGCTTACTTCCTCGGCATGTGCTCCTATCTTGCAGTGTCGAAGAATGTGAAGACAGCGTTCGGACTCGGCATGGCCGTGACCGCAGTGCTCATCATCGCGCTTCCCATCACATGGTGTATCAATCAGTATGTGCTTGTGCCCGGAGCGTTGAGCTGGCTTGGCCAGGAATATGCAGACAGCGACCTCAGCTTCTTAGGACTGATCATGTTCATATCGGTCATCGCAGCCCTGGTGCAGATACTCGAGATGGTGATAGAAAAATATTCGCCCGCCCTATATAATTCGCTGGGTCTGTTCTTGCCGCTCATCGCTGTGAACTGTGCTATTCTCGGAGCTGTGCTCTTCATGCAGCAGCGAGATTTCAGCAACGCATGGACAGCGACAGTGTATGGTGCCGGCTCAGGCATAGGCTGGCTGCTGGCAATCGTATGCCTGGCAGCGATACGCGAGCGACTTAACAACAATGTGATTCCCGCTCCGCTTCGCGGCATTGGCATCACTTTCATCATTACCGGCCTGATGGGAATCGCCTTTATGAGCTTCCTCGGAATAAAACTCTGACAAGCCGGCATTCAATATCAATTTAAAATAAGAAAAGAAGAATGATACTGACCGACATACAGTGGAATTCAGTGATAGCAGCCGCTCTCATCTTCTTCGTGATAGTGCTGGTGCTGGTGGTTGTGCTCCTGATCTGCAAGGGATGGCTTGTCAATAGTGGCGAGGTCTCTATCTCGATCAACGGCGGCAAAAAGATGATCCGCACTGCCAGCGGCAAGAGTCTTCTTGCCACTCTCAACGAAGGAGGAGTGCATCTTTCATCAGCCTGTGGCGGCAAAGGAAGCTGCGGACAGTGCAAACTGCAGGTAGAATCAGGAGGTGGCGACATGCTCCCGACCGAAGCAGTGCATTTCACACGTAAAGAGATGAAAGACAACTGGCGTCTCGGCTGTCAGGTAAAAGTGAAGGGAGACATGGAAGTGAAAGTCTCTGAAGCAGCCCTCGATGTCAAGGAATGGGAATGCGAGGTGATCAGCAACCGCAACGTCGCAACCTTTATAAAAGAATTTATCGTCCAGCTCCCCAAGGGTGAGCACATGAACTTCATTCCCGGTAGCTATGCACAGATCAGAATACCGAAGTTTGAGATGGACTATGATAAGGATATCGACAAATCACTTATCGGCGACGAGTATCTGCCGGCATGGGAGAAATTCGGGTTGTTTACACTCAAATGTAAAAACACCGAAGACACAGTGCGTGCCTATTCTATGGCCAACTATCCCGAGGAAGGCGACCGCTTCATGCTGACAGTGAGAATAGCGACTCCGCCTTTCAAGCCGAAACCTCAGGTAGGCTTCATGGATGTGATGCCAGGTATCGCATCCAGCTATATATTCTCGCTCAAGCCCGGCGACAAAGTGATGATGAGTGGTCCTTACGGCGACTTCCATCCTATCGTTGATTCCAAGGCCGAGATGATATGGGTTGGCGGTGGCGCCGGCATGGCTCCCCTCCGCGCCCAAATTATGTGGATGACAAAGACACTTCACACCACCGACCGCATCATGCACTACTTCTATGGTGCACGTGCCCTCAACGAGGTGTTCTATCTTGACGACTTCCTGAATCTTGAGAAGGAATTCCCCAACTTCAAGTTCCACCTCGCGCTCGACCGTCCCGATCCGGCGGCGGATGCGGCGGGTGTGGCATATACTCCGGGATTCGTGCATGACGTGATGTATAACACATATCTGAAGGATCATGAAGCTCCAGAGGATATTGAGTTCTATATGTGTGGTCCCGGCCCGATGAGTAATGCCGTCAATAATATGCTCTACAACCTCGGAGTAGAACCTGAGGCTATCCACTACGACAACTTCGGAGGGTAATCATTTCGCCCGCTCTCCGCGTTCGGACAAATATTTTGAAAAACTCCCTTTCCGGGAGTTTTTTCACATTTGAATGATTTTGAATGTAACATCATATTAATTCATACGTTAAAAAGGTAAGTACTTAAGTAACTAATCTTCTCATTATATGAAAAGACATCTACGAACATGCGCTCTCGGAATTATCGTCGCAGGCACGGCACTGACAGTTTCAACAGTCAGCCAAGCATATCAGTATACCGATGTCAAGGTGTCAACTCCCGGACAATTAGCGGAGATTTACGATTCAATCAACAGTCTTAAGCCCGAAGGGCTACGTATATCCGGCACACTCAGCAGCTCAGACATAATAGCATTGAGACAACTTTGCGGTCGAGACTCCAAGTTTAATGCCACCAAGGGCACAGTAAGAGCACTTGACCTCTCGGAAGTAAGTTTCAGACCCGACGGCAATGCGTTTGCTTGGTATAACAATCTGCGTGACAGTGTACGTCTGACAACATCTCATTCCATCCCTCCACTGTTTTTATATATGTGTAATGTTGAAGAAATAACGTTACCTAATCAGATTGATACCATCCATGCATGGGCACTGGGAGGAATTCCATTGAAGGAATTATATGTGGCTGACGGAGTGACCGTCATGCCGAGAGCAATCGCGCTTGACTCCCTTCTTGAAAAAGTGAGACTACCATTCAGCGCAGACCTGTATCAATTCGGTGATGAATATCTAAAAGAGCTGCGTGAGGTAGAGTCAGGAGGTTTCTATATCACAAGTTACTCCCCTTTCAATAAACTTCCGAAACTTGAAAAGGTGGTCGTGAACGGTCCGTCAGGACATATAAACGCCACACCGTTCATAGAAAATCATCAGCTTAAAAGCATCGAGTTCAACGGAGCAGTCTACAACACCGGCACATGTCTCGCATATTCGTGTGAGAATCTCGAGTCCATAGTATTCAATGGCCCGGTATTTAACTTCGGATTCGCACAAGTTAAGGACTGTAACTTACCGAAACTTAAAGAATACACGTTCAATGGTCCGATATTCCATAGTTCCAACGAAGATGTCCCGGCCAAGGACAGCGCGATGTTTGTCACTTGGGAAGGCAAAGAAAAATATATGTCAATATTGGCGGATATGGCTCGAGGTTCATTGAAAGCCGCTCACACTTTCCCGAATATAGCATGGTTCCCTCCCGAAGCTGTGTCCAACCTTATACACTACACCGACAGTGTGGAGTGCTATCATTATCTACCCGAGCTTGACAGCATCCTGAATGAGGCTATGAAATTCGACATCAACAAGACAAAATTGGATATACTTAAAGAGAGCGCACCATATTTGAAAAATACCGGTGTAACTATAAACTGGAGATACGCTCCGCCTTCTGATTCCTTGTTGACAGAAGCGAGAGAGAAATTCAATCTTGACAGCATAGCCGGACAGGGGGATGATTACAGCAAGATCAAGAATCTCACATATTGGATTCACGAGACAATAAGACATAATGGATCGCGTGCTGACCGACCCAAGATGCCTTACGATTTGGGCAACATCATAGAATATGCTCAAAAAGACAACTCCGGAGGAAACTGCCGTATGATGGCCATAGCACTTCAGCAGGCATTGCTTGCCGAAGGCATCCCCGCGAGATTCCTTACATGCGAATCAAAGGCATACGATACTGACAGCGACTGCCACGTGATATGCGTGGCCTGGAGCCGCGAACTTGACAAATGGGTTTGGTGTGACCCCACCTTTGCAGCCTTTGTGACCGATTCAGAAGGATATCCACTTCATCCCGGCGAGGTAAGACAACGGCTGATCTCAGGAAAAGAGGTCTGTCTGAATGACGATGCCAACTGGAATCATGAAAGGCCTGAGACCAAGGAGGAATATCTCGACGATTATATGGCTAAGAATCTCTATATCATCTCTGCCTACGACAATCAGCGCCCACGCATAGAGGGGCCCGGGGCACTTACGGAGGACGCAAATATGGTGGTGCTTTTGCCGGAAGGATTCAGATACAACTATGGAAACACCCTCACCTCAGATGAATCTGAATTCTGGAAAAGACCTGAAATCGTCATGACTCCTAAGTAAAACTCTATTCCATGCGAAATTTCTTTGAAAATAGGCCGCCCCTCCGTTAACATTTCTTGTGGGATGGGATCTAAGTGCAGGAAAAAGTTTTGCAGATTGAGGGGGATTGACTAAATTTGCGGAAAATTAGTCAACTAACCTAAGGGAATCTTAAAGTCACATCCAAAAGCCCGAGTGGCCATTAGATTTGACCAAGCCCTGAAAAACAGAAACAATACAAGATGAAGAGAGACAACGAAATCTTCGAGATGATCGACCGCGAGCACCTTCGTCAGCGTCGCGGCATCGAGCTGATTGCCAGCGAGAATTTCGTAAGCGACGAGGTGATGCGCGCCATGGGCTCCTGCCTCACCAACAAATATGCCGAGGGCTATCCTGCCCACCGTTATTATGGCGGTTGCCAGGTAGTGGACGATGTGGAGAATCTTGCACGCGACCGCGCCAAGAAGCTTTTCGACGCAGAATGGGTAAACGTGCAGCCGCACAGCGGCGCGCAGGCTAACATGGCAGTCTTCATGGCTTGCCTCGAGCCCGGCGACAAATTCATGGGAATGGACCTCGCTCACGGTGGTCACCTCAGCCACGGCAGCCCGGTGAATTTCTCCGGACTTATGTTCCAGCCCATCAGCTACACAGTAGATGCCAACACCGGTCGCGTAAACTACGAGGAGATGGAGGAGAAGGCACGCGCAGAGCGTCCGAAGCTTATCATCGCCGGCGCAAGTGCCTACAGCCGCGAATGGGATTATGCCCGGATGCGTAAGCTCGCCGATGAGATCGGAGCAATCTTCATGGTGGACATGGCTCACCCTGCAGGCCTCATCGCAGCCGGTCTGCTCGAGAATCCTCTCAAGCACGCACACATTGTGACCACCACTACCCACAAGACACTCCGTGGTCCTCGTGGCGGCATGATTCTCATGGGCAAAGATTTTGACAATCCCTGGGGCAAGAAGACACCCAAGGGAGAAATCAAGAAGATGTCCGCACTTCTTGACAGCGCAGTTTTCCCCGGAGTACAGGGAGGTCCGCTCGAGCACGTTATCGCAGCCAAGGCCGTAGCTTTCGGCGAGTGTCTGCAGCCCGAATGGAAGGAATATGCTATTCAGGTGAAGAAGAACGCCGACGCTCTTGCCAAGGCTCTTATCGCCCGCGGATATAAAATCATCTCCGACGGCACAGACAACCACTCCATGCTCGTTGACCTTCGTCCGAAGTTCCCCGAGATGAGCGGTAAGAAGGCTGAGAGAGTACTTGTAGAGGCTGATATCACAGCCAACAAGAATATGGTGCCCTACGACAGCCGTTCACCCTTCCTCACCTCCGGCCTCCGCTTCGGAACAGCCGCTATCACAACTCGTGGTGCGAAGGAAGAACTCATGGAGAAGATTGCCGAACTCATCGACAAGGTGCTCAGTAATGCCGATGATGAGAACGTAATCAAGGAAGTACGTCAGGAAGTAAATGAGATGATGAACGAATATCCTATGTTCGCATGGTAATCATCCGTTAGAACTCATCAATAAAATCAAACTAATGAGGGTGTATCAAACGTTTTTGATACACCCTCAATTTTATTAAGTAGCTAAGAACAATTAATAATATGATAGATGCGCGATAATTTTGAGTCAGGTTGGCCGCGGAGCGAAGGAGCTTAGCAAGCTAAGCGACTGAGTGACAAGGTCAAGATGGCCAAAATTAGCCGCATATATCATATTAAGATACTTTCAAAGCTATTGAGTTATTATAGCGTTTAATTTTCTTAGCTACTTATTAGTTACCTGAGTAATTAAGATCTTCATAACTTCACCTTTTTATGAGTCATTTTGAATTCTATGAGTCGTTTTGAAGTGAAACGAAGCAATACTTTCAATTGGAATCATATATGAAATTCGTATAAAGATTTGCCGAAAACGCGGATTCTTATTATTTTTGCAACGACTTAACCAGATGGCCGCCATCGCCAGGCTGTAGCTCCGCGATGTCCGCCGGGAAAGTCAGTAAATTTTATCATCTGACGGAGAGTAAATCCCCCCTCGGAGGGAAGACTCTCCAACTATCATTAACATTACTCTAAAGCGGAGATGAACCTTTGCAGCAGCAGATGGCCCGAAGTGGTGTTTGTCACCGGAATTGGCACAGACGTGGGCAAGAGTTATGCCACAGGATGGCTCGCACGTGTACTCTCATCAGAGACGGGGAAACGCGTGATAACCCAAAAATTCATTCAGACGGGCAATAAAGATTTCAGTGAAGATATCGCAGTGCATCGCAGATTGATGGGTATTCCTATGCAGACTGTGGATCGCCTTCACATCACAGCCCCTATAATCTTCTCATATCCCGCCTCGCCGGATCTTGCTTCTCGTCTTGACGGACGTGAACTTGATCTGCATATCGTAGATGAAGCCACCTCAACGTTGCAGAAGGAATATGACTTCGTTCTTGTAGAAGGCGCGGGAGGCATAATGGTGCCGTTGAAGGATGACTATCTCACGATAGATTATATTATTGACCGGAAGCTGCCGACAGTAGTCGTGACTAACGGACAGTTAGGTTCAGTCAGCGACACACTTCTGACGCTCTCAGCTATCAGGGAGGCCGGTATCGCGCTGGCAGCCGTGGTATATAATCCCTACTTCGACAAGGATAAGACTATAAGCGATGACTCTCGGGAATATCTGAGACGATGGACGATGGAGAGATTTCCTGACGCAATGTTTATAGAGATGCCGCAATCATTATAGGAAGTTTTTCAGCTCTAATCTCAAGAAATTATGGAGAAAGAGAAACAACCGCACATCACGGTCTCAATTACAAAGGAGCAACTCTCACGCCTTCCCATGGCCAACTATTTGGGCAATATCGTCGTGGTGGACCGCGTGGAGGATGCTGAGGCCGCTATAACTGACCTTCGGGATTCTGATATCATAGGCTTTGACACCGAAACACGCCCCAGCTTCAAGAAAGGTGTCATCAATAAGGTGGCTCTTATGCAGCTCTCCACACGCAAGTGCTGCTATCTATTCCGACTCAACCGCATTGGAGTGCCCGATACGCTGCGTGATCTTCTGGAAGATGAGTCTAAATTGAAGGTAGGCCTCAGTATCCACGATGACTTTCATAATATCCGTAATGTATGTGGAAGTTTTAACCCGGCGGGTTTTATTGACCTGCAGCCCTTCGTAAAGAAATATAGTATTGCCGATAATTCACTTGCCAGAATCTATGGCATACTTTTCGGCCAGCGTATTTCGAAAGGTCAGAGACTCACAAATTGGGAGGCTGACGAGCTTACTGTCAGCCAACGCAATTATGCGGCTCTCGATGCAATAGCCTGCATACAGATATATGATTGGATAACACAGGGAAAATTCATCCCCGAACTCTCTCCGTATATGCATCCGGAGCAGGAGTCAGAACGTGAAGAGCGGGAACGTAGGGAGGAAAAAGAGAGAAAAAAAGCAGAGGCATTGCTAAACCCTCCCGCTCCCAAAGAGATACTTGACAAAAGTCCGGCGGCTGAGGCCAAACGTCGTCGGCGCCGAAATGCAAGAATCAGGAGAAAGGCCGCTTTAAGAGCAAAAAAAGCGGCTGCCAAGGCCGCCAACGATATGGAACCCGGAAACTCAAATCCTTCTCTCCCGACACAGCCATGAAGGGAGCTATGACATTTAGTATTAAGATGAAAAATCTGCCCTTTTGGAGAAGGAAATACGTATGGCTTCCAACTCTTCTCTCGATATATTTCATCATTATGGCTCTGAGATTTGGAGTTGAGATGATTGCTGCCGGAAGAATATGGAGCTTCATCGGGATTGCAGCCGGTGAAATATTTGTACTTGTGATTCTGGTAATCTTTCTACGCAAAAGAGAGAATATAAAACATCGGACTTGACACTGACGAGCTAAGACCTCATTCCATAAAAAATGATTTTGTGGAATAAGGTCCAAATAAATAGATAAGTAGCTAAGAAAAATTAATAATATGATAGATGCGTGATAATTTTGAGTCAGGTTGGCCGCGGAGCGAAGCAGCTTAGCGAGCTAAGCGACTGAGCGACAAGGTCAAGATGGCCAAAATTAACCGCATATATCATATTAAGATACTTTCAAAGCTACTGAGTTATTATATTGTTTAATTTTTCTTAGCTACTTATATAGAAAAAGGGTGATAACCTCAACGGTCGCACCCTTTTCTATAAGTTTCTACAGGTAAAAAATCTTAAGGTAAAAAAGATTGTTTTTAGGTTTTGATGCAAAATTAAATATTCGTCCCGACTCTTCCAAATCAAAATAGGCCAAATCTATTAAAACATGCTGTATAACATATTTTAGAGCCTAACTTCTAACCTATCCGATTCCTATCTACCGGCATTTATATTAGATAGGATCTTACAAAACATTCGTTTTTACATTTTCATTTGAAGGAATGAAGTGTAAAGAAATTGCCGTCGAATATTCCGTATGAACAACGGGTGATCCAGTCGCCGAGTATTATCAGTTCCGGATCTGAATCATTATTGCGAGTATCGCCCGCAGATACTATGCAGCTTCTATGAAGGATGTGAAGATGTCCGAAGACATAGTATTTAATGTCAGGATGAGTAACCGAGTACTCTCCTGAGAATGTGAGGAGATTGGTGAGAAGAGGATGAGAATCGCTTTCCGGCGGCAACCCGTTTGCCCGACTGTGGCGGCTCCAACTGTAAGCGAACGGGACTGTCCATCTGGGATGTATAGCTGAGAAAAGTCGTTGGCAAAATCTATTCCGGAATAGGGAGCGGAGCGTTCTGAATGTGCGTGGAAGAGGAGGCACACCGTCACCATGAGAGAGGAGAAAACGGGTGCCTAGAATATCGCGCTCTATAATCCCATCGGCCACCTCCACCCCGAGTTCGTCAGGAAGATAATCGAAAATCCAGATGTCATGATTGCCTTTAAGCCAACAAATCTTTATGCCGGAATCAGACAGTTCGGCAAGCTTGCCGAAAAATCGAACGAACCCCCGTGGCACAACATAACGATATTCATACCAATAATCCAGAATATCCCCGAGCAGATATATTTCGGAGGCATCATGGCGTATTGATTCCAGAAAATCCACTACCCTCTTCTCCGCCTTCCGGGAATCCGGGAAATACGGGGCACCCAGATGAAGGTCGCTTAAAAAATAGGCTTTCTTAGACCCCATCAGAGGAAACCGAGTTCGAGCTTGGCTTCTTCGCTCATCATGTCATGACACCACACCGGCTCAAATACAAGGCGGAGATCCACCTTCTCCGGACCTTCGATACTTACAAGTTTTTGTCTCACATCCTCCATGATAAAATCAGCTGCGGGACAACTCGGGGCTGTGAGAGTCATATCGACATGAAGAGTCTTGTCAGAGAGATCATAATCTATCTTATATATCAGGCCAAGGTCGTAGACGTTGACAGGTATCTCCGGGTCAAAAACCGTACGAAGCATTTCTATAGCTTTCTGTGTGACGCGCATCTGCTCGTCAGTCTCATTGAGTTGTTCTGACATAACTTATTTACGTTGATAAATACGGCTACAAAAATAGGTATAAATCACGGAACGTCCAAATCGTCGGGCAGTCAGCGGAAAGAGGAGGGAGGTATTAACATTTTTTCTGAGATGAGGTCTTAATTATCGGAAAATTTTTTAACTTTGCAGCGTAACGGCATTGTCACAAGCCGAAAGAACTGTCAGAGAGCATTCCGCTTGTGATAGCCGGAATCATAAATCAAAACCCAAATTTATAATTATGAAGAAAATTATCCTTGCCCTTATGGCCCTGGTGCTTTCAGCCGGAGTGGCGGGCGCACAAGTGAGATTCGGTATCAAGGCCGGCGCCAACTTCAACAAGATTCATGTTAAGGAAACCCTCGATCCCTCCGGAAGTTGCGGCTTCAATGCCGGCGTGATGGCTGAATTCACAGTGCCCATCATCGGTCTGAATTTCGATGCTTCGCTGCTCTATTCGCGTATGAACAACGCTATCAGCACTTCGTATGATGAAGCCACCTCTGCATTGCTCGACAAAGATATGAGCTGGGGCAAAAATTTTCTTGAAGTGCCCATCAACATCAAGTATAAATTTCAGATTCCGGTGATTTCCGGTATTGTAGCCCCCTATATTTTCACCGGACCTTCCTTTGCGTTCAAGCTTGACAAATCCTTTATGGATAAGACTTTCCAGTCAACATGGAATATCGGTATCGGAGTGGAGCTGATTCATCATCTCCAGGTTTCGGGCAGCTACGGATTCGGTATGAACAACATTCTGGATGACGTAATGGAAAGTAACGGAATCAATGCCACCTCAAAGCAACTCAAGGCTTATAACAACTATTGGACAGTTTCGGCCGCATGGCTCTTCTAAGGAGCATCCTGAGGCGATAACCATTCCATAATATTTCCTTTCACCGGAGCCGATGCCGGCGTCTTACGTCGGCATCGGCTCCGGAATCGCATAGACATGAAAAAAATTTTATTAGCGAGTCTCGCCATCACTTCCGCCTTGGCCTGCAATGCTGAGTTCAGATGGGGGCCCACGGCGGGTATCAACATCTCCAACTATTACTGGAAGCAGAAACTGATTGACAATCATCAGCTCCTCGGACCTCAGGCCGGTATCATGGGAGAGATAATGATTCCCGGTATCGGATTCGGTATTGACTTCGGCCTACGCTATCAGATGACGGGTGCTACGGTCGACTTCGGCCAACAGAATGTGTGGGCCTCCGACGGCATAGGCGATATGAAAGTATGGAATCATCTGATTCAGATTCCCATCAACCTGAGATTTAAGTGGACTCGAATGGAAGGCGTGGAGCAATACGTCGCTCCGTTTGTTTATGGAGGTCCGATGTTCAACTTCAATGTGGCTTCTACAAAGACTCATGCCCTTGAACATCCGGCCGGATGGATAGGCTTGCAATGCGGACTGGGCGCAGAGCTCTTTGAACGTATTCAGATATCGGCCGGCTATCTTTGGGGTGTTAGCTATCTGCAGCGCACCGTGAAGCTTGATAATTTCAGCAGCCGCGCACAAGGCTGGCAGGTCAACGTGGCTTATCTATTCTGAAAGAGTGATGAGATACGCGGAAGTGATACTGCCTCTTTCGGTGCAAGGCACCTACACCTATTCCATCGATGAGTCAATGGAGAAAGAGGTGGAGGTAGGATCGCGTGTTCTCGTGCAATTCGGAAAGAAGAAACACTATACAGCCATAATCACAGCCCTGCATAGCCAGGCTCCTTCAGGCTATGATGTCAAACCTATCATCGCCCCTCTGGATCCGGTGCCCATTGTGAGGCATCCTCAGATAAAATTGTGGAACTGGATAGCCGACTATTATCTTTGCACCCTCGGCGAGGTGTATAAAGCGGCTGTTCCCACCGGACTGAAACCGGAGAGCGAGACCTATGTCATGGTCAATCCGGACTTCGAACCGGCTCCGGAATATCATCCCGATGAAAGGGAACAGATGATATTGCAGGCACTGGCCGATGGGAAAAGACACAAAGTGGCAGACATCGAGCAATCCACGGGATTGAGAAATCTCACCGGCAGACTCGGAAAAATGCTCGATGCCGGGAGCATAATTATCGGCGAGAACATTGTGGAGCGATATAAGCCCAAGAAGGTGACGATGGTCCGCCTGCAATGCGAGCGCAATGATGATGAAAAACTTCACGAGTTCTTCAACAAAGTGAATAGATCGGCTAATCAGGAGCGTGCTCTAATCGCTTATCTTGACTTGAGCCGTTGGCTCGTCACTGACGAAGAACCACGAAGCGTAAGTCGTGAAGAACTCCAGGAAAAAGCCCATGTGAGTCCGGCAACTATAAAAGCCATGGAATCCAAGGGTATCTTCAATATACATGCCGAGACTATCAATCGCTTCAAATCATCACAAAAGTCAACAGAGAGCATCCTCTCCCCCCTCTCCGAAGCGCAAGGGAATGCTTTAGTTTCAATAAAAGAGGATTTCAAAACCCACAATGTGTGTCTGCTTCATGGAGTCACCGGTAGCGGAAAAACAGAGATATACACCCACCTTGCCGAAGAGACATTGCATAAGGGGGAGCAGGTGCTATATCTTGTGCCTGAGATATCGCTTACAACCCAGCTCACCGACAGACTCAAACGCGTCTTCGGCGAGCGTCTGCTTGTGTATCACTCCAAATTCTCCGACAACGAGCGAGTGGATATATGGCGCAGACTGCTCGGCAGCCGCGAACCGCTCGTAGTGATCGGAGCGCGCAGTGCCTTGTTCCTGCCTTTCTCGCGCCTCGGACTGGTGATTGTAGATGAAGAGCATGAAAGCAGCTATAAGCAATATGATCCCGCTCCGCGCTACAATGCACGGGATGCAGCCATAATGCTCGCTTCCATGCATGGAGCCCACACCCTGCTCGGATCGGCCACGCCCTCGATCGAAACTTATTGGAAGGCCAAGGGTGGGAAATTCGGACTGGTAAAGCTCACCGAAAGATTCAGCGGTGCTCATCTGCCGGAGGTGAATATCGTAGACATGAAAGAGATGCGTAGCAAGAAACTTACTGACGGCATACTCTCCGCACCTCTGGCACGCAAGACCACTGAGGCACTTGCCGGAGGCGGTCAGGCCATAATGTTTCAAAACCGCAGAGGGTTTGCGCCGGTAGTGGTGTGCGACACTTGCGGGTGGACACCGAAATGCGTGAACTGTGATGTCTCGCTCGTGTATCATAAACACACAGATATGCTCCGATGCCACTATTGCGGCTATGCCACTCCCCTTCCGAAACTATGTCCCGCCTGCGGGGAAAACACGCTGAAGGTGTTCGGATACGGCACAGAACGCATCGCCGAGGAGCTTCACCGGCGTTTTGAGAACTATCGGGTGTCGCGCATGGATCTTGACACCACCCGAAATAAAGACGCCCATCAGGAGATAATTGAAGAATTTGCCAGACATGACACAGATATACTTGTCGGCACGCAGATGGTGACGAAAGGTCTGGATTTTGAAAATGTCAGAATTGTCGGTGTGCTCAATGCCGACACACTTCTCAACTTCCCCGACTTCCGCAGCAACGAGCGGGCATTCAATATGCTTGAGCAGGTGGCAGGGCGTGCCGGCCGGCGTAAAGAGAAAGGGGAAGTGGTGATTCAGACCACACAACCCGATAATCATGTGCTCAGCTATGTGAGACGCCATGATTACGAAGGATTCTACGAAGAGGAGATAGCCGACCGTGCACGTTATGGCTATCCGCCCTTCACGAAAGTGATCAATATCTATATCAAGCATCGTGATGCCCGGCAGGCAGAAGATGCAGCCGTGGCCTATGCCAAGGCACTCGTGAAAGTGTTCGGCAACCGTGTACTCGGACCGGAGAAACCATACGTCTCACGCGTGGCTACATATCATCTTCAGACAATCATGCTGAAAGTGGAGAGTGGGGCAAGTATGAAGAGAGTGAAAGAAATACTGCGGGCCATATATGTCACCGTAGCTACTCTTCCCTCCGTGAAGGGATCGTCCATCTATTTTGATGTGGATCCTGCATGACAGGGAAACAGAAATATCACGAGCCACTAATCAGAATAATGACAGCAAAACAAAATCAAGGAATGGAACTGCATGACCAATTCGACAGAGAACATCTCTGGCATCCCTACACCGGGACACGCAATCCTCTCCCTACATATAAAGTGAAACGTGCGGAAGGCGCGGAAATAGAGCTTGCCGACGGCCGACGGCTGATCGACGGCATGTCATCATGGTGGTGTGCCATTCACGGCTATAACCATCCGGAACTTAATGCTGCGATTGAAAAGCAACTCCACGATATGTCGCACATCATGTTTGGCGGTTTTACACATGAACCTGCCATAGAACTCGGCAAGATGTTGCTTGAGATATTACCACACTCCATCAATCATCTCTTTTATGCCGACTCCGGGTCAGTGGCTACCGAAGTGGCCATGAAGATGGCAGTCCAGGCCCAGGACAATCCGACGCGCACGAATTTCGCCACAATACGCAACGGGTATCACGGTGATACGTGGAACGCAATGTCTGTATGCGACCCTGTCACCGGTATGCATGGAGCCTTCGGGTCTGCTCTTCCGATCCGTTATTTCGCACCTGCACCTCAATGCCGATTCGGAGAAGAATGGGATCCGGCTGATTTTGAGCCCATGCATCTCCTTATAGAGGAGCATGCGGAGACTCTGGCCGCCGTCATTCTCGAACCGATCGTGCAGGGAGCCGGGGGCATGAGATTCTATCATCCACAATATTTGCGCGAACTCAGAAAGCTCTGTGATGAAAAAGGAATACTCCTTATCTTTGATGAGATTGCTACCGGGTTCGGACGCACCGGACGCCTATTCGCGTGGGAATATGCCGGAGTGGAACCCGACATAATGCTGATAGGAAAGTCACTGACCGGAGGCTACATGACTTTTGCTGCCGTAGGAGCCACAAGACGTGTGGCCGACATGATAAGCGACAGTCAGGCAAAAGTGATGATGCATGGTCCGACCTTCATGGGTAATCCGCTTGCATGCTCGGTGGCTATCGCCTCGTTGAAACTATTGGTCGGTCAGGACTGGCAAAAACGCGTGAAGGAGATAGAAGGCATCATGAAAGAGCGACTTGCTCCGGCAGCCGCTCTTCCGAATGTGGCTGATGTGCGTGTGCTCGGAGCCATAGGAGTAATTGAATTGAANGAGGATGTGAATCTGGAAGAGTTTCAGAAAAGATGTGTTGAAGAAGGGGTGTGGATTCGTCCGTTCGGACGTAATGCCTACATTATGCCTNCCTTCCTGGCCGTGAGCGACGATCAGACACGTATATTGTGTGACACACTTGTGAAACTCGTCAGCGAAACCAACAGNAAGATCGACAATGCCGGAGAATGAATTGAGACGTCTCNCTGACGAACATAGACTCCGCAGACTGCCTGAAGAAAGAGAGGGAANACTTGTGGATCTCTGCAGCAACGACTATCTCGGTCTGGCAACGCGTGCAGACGAATACAAGGAAGAATATCTGGAACGATGGGGCGACGCACCTATGTCGGCATCCGCCTCGCGTCTGCTCGCCTCGCGGCAGAAACATCATCTCGCTTACGAGAATTTTCTATCAAGCCTTTACGGGAAAAGCAGTCTTCTCTTCAACTCCGGTTATCATGCCAATACGGGTGTCATATCTTCGCTTATGGCAATACCCGGCACTGTAGTGGTGGCTGATAAACTCATTCACGCCTCCGCCATTGACGGAATGAAGATAGGAGGAGGAGAATTCCTCAGATTCAGACATAACGATATGAGCCATCTTCGGAAAATAATCGGAAAATTGCTCGAGCGATCTGATGTGAAGCATATTGCCGTGGCCGTAGAATCCGTATACAGTATGGACGGTGATCATGCCCCGCTCCGCGAGCTTGTTAATCTGAAAAAAGAGATTCCCGAAATACTTCTCTATGTAGATGAGGCACACGCCTTCGGAGTTCACGGAGAAAGAGGTCTCGGTCTGTGTGAAGAGGAAGGAGTGACAGGAGAGGTAGATATACTTATGGCTACGCTCGGAAAAGCGGCAGCCTCACAGGGAGCGTTTGTCATTTCCGACTCACTATTCCACGATTGGTTGGTCAATACCTCTCGCTCCCTCATATTCTCCACTGCCATGCCTCCGGCCGCAGTAGGGTGGTCGCATCTCATGACAGAGAAAATCACCGGGATGCGACGCGAACGCACCAATTTGAAAGCTATCGGAAAAGAATTTGCGCAGCTGATCAAAGGAGTGACAGGACAACAGACGAGCGGAGGCCATATTCAACCACTTCTCACCGGGAATGCCGAGCGTGCGCTTGAAATTTCAAATTATCTTCGTGAACGAGGTTTCGATGTTCTTGCCATCCGACGTCCGACGGTGCCTCCCGGAGGCGAACGCCTACGCTTCTCACTTAACCCTCTTCTTGAACCGGCAACTATCGATCGGTTGAGAGAGGAACTCACCAAATATTTCCAATAGACTGCTTCAATATGCGAGTAGAGTTTGTAAAAAAATCAGCATCAGGCTCACATAAACTAATTCTGATATTTGCCGGCTGGGGGAGCGACCCACGTCTATATGCAGAGATAGAACCGGATGGTTGGGACACAGCCGTGGTGTGGGATTATACTTCGGATGATTTTCCAATTGATTTTCTACGGTCATATTCCACTCTCTATGTCTATGCCTGGTCAATGGGAGTATGGGCGGCAGCCCGTGTACTGAAGGGAATTAAGCCGGACGCTGCATTCGCAATAAACGGCACCGTAACTCCTCGTGACGATCGGTTCGGCATACCGGAACAGATATACGATGCCACTCATGACAGCCTCAATGAGAGAAATCTCCAGAAATTCCGTCTGCGTATGGCCGGCGACCGCCTGACGGCTGCCCGACTTGAACGCCTTCTTCCCTCACCGGATATAGATGGATTGAAGCTTCAGCTAAGATACATCTTCAATAACCCTGCGACTCCGGATTTCGTCTGGACAAGAGCATACGTAAGCGATTCGGACAGAATCTTTCCCTCATCCTCCCAATCTGCTTATTGGCAGACTCACGGTGTGGAAGTCAGGAATATCGCCGGGGCTCATTACGTAGATATCGAAAGAATAGTGCGGCANACGGTGCATGACATTTCAAAGATCGGCACCCGATTTGGACAGGCACTATCCACATACGACCGACACGCCTCCGCACAATCACTCATTGCCGACAGACTTGCTGAGCGACTCGNAGCGATGTCGCCCCTNGCCGGAAGCAAAGTGCTTGAGATCGGTGCGGGCTCGGGACTCTTCACGCGCGCATGGGCTCCAATACTTAAACCGGAGGAGGCTCACTTCATAGATCTCTACCCCACTCCGGAATATAAGGTGGCACCCAAGGAGAAATATATAGTCGGAAACGCTGAAGAATGGTTGCTCTCCAATCGCAAAAGTAAAGAAAAAAATTATGATGCGATAGTATCGGCCTCCACCATGCAATGGTTTGAGTCTCCGCAATCTTTCTTCCNCAACGCCTCCACACTTCTGAAGGAGGGTGGACTTCTGGCAGTGTCAAGCTTTACAAAAGGCAACCTCGGAGAACTTGACATACTTCGTCCGACGCCGCTCATATATCGCACCACCGAAGAACTGCGGGAGCTGGCCTCTCGATATTTCGAGGATCTCCGGGTTGAGGAAGAACCCATACCCGTCCGGTTTTCCGGACCTCGGGAAGCACTGCTGCATCTGAAGCATACAGGCGTGGGNGGNAGCATGACCACCGGTGCCGAAGGATCGGAACTTTCGCGGAAGCTTCCGCGNGAAGAAGACGGAAGTGTGATCCTGACNTATCGNCCCGTCTACATCACCGGACGAAAGAGAGAGGATAAGGAAGAGGATAAAGACGTTAAGCTACAAAAAGATACTGTAAGAATTGTATAATTAAAAAGGGAATTATAATTTTGCAAATCAATTGTGGTTTCCCCNTCTTTCTAAACTGACAAAACCATGTCGNGGCAATANAAGCCCGACAAATTAATAAAAATCAAAATACGGCAGATGAAGTTACACAAACGACTGACAGCCATGGCCGGAGCAATGCTGTTAATGGCAGGAACCGCCTCAATGGCTCAGGAAGTTGGTCTGAAAACCAACTTGCTTTATGACGCCGCTCTGAGTCCCAACCTCGGAGTGGAAATAGGNNTGGCCCCGAAATGGACACTTGAGCTTTCCGGGCAGTTCAATCTCTGGACAATAAANAANCACAAATGGAAACATTGGGTGGTGCAGCCCGAAGCCCGCTATTGGTTCTGCGAGCGTTTCGACGGNCACTTCATCGGNATCCATGGTCTGGGNGGCCAGTATAATGNAGCCAACCTTGGTGTTGANCTNGATNTATTNGGCATCAATTTCAANCATCTTGCCGGNCGTNGNTATCANGGCTGGGGTGTCGGNGGTGGCATCGTGTATGGTTACGCATGGCCCGTGCATAAGCATTGGAACGTAGAGGCAGAGATCGGTGTCGGCTATATCTATACCAAGTATGACATCTATCCCTGCACGGAATGTGGCACAAAGATTGCATCCGACCGTCACAAAAACTACTGGGGACCTACAAAGGCCGCAGTCAATATCGTGTATCTCTTCTAAAATAACCACCCTCAAAAAGACCAACAGATGATGATGAAACATATACTGCTGTCGCTCGGTCTGATCTCCGGCGCNGCTTATGCTCAGACNGTCAGTCCGCTGCATATCAGCGACCTCGACATCACACGTGAGGGTGAAAAGCTTGTCGTCAAGATGAGCTTCAATCCTAAGGAATACCATCTCGGCCTCAATCAGCANATCGTAGTGACTCCTGTGCTGACCGGTGTCGACAAAACCAAAACTGTCCAGATGCCNTCGTTTGCCATNGCAGGTAAGAACAACTATTACCACACTCTGAGAAATGATGGAGAAGAGGCCGCCGCCTCGCTCTATCGTGCCGGCAAAGGNGAAAAGGTGGTTTATGANTATGTGCTTGACTGGCAGCCCTGGATGGAGCAGTCGCAGTTTGACTACGTAACTACAACCAAGGGATGNTGCGGCGCTGCAAAATCGCAGGAAGATATTCCGGCAGCTCGTCTTGACTNCACACCCAGAGAGTATGTGGCAGATTTCACATACATCGCTCCTGTCGCCACAGAGGTGAAGACTTTCGATCTCACGGGGCAGGCCTTCATAAACTTCCCTGTTAATAAGACGGAGATCTATCCTGACTATATGACCAACCCCGTCGAGCTCCGCAAGATTCTCGACACTATCGACGCAGTAAAAGAAAACACCGATGCTACAGTGAGCCATATCAAGCTCACCGGTTACGCTTCTCCTGAAGGCCCGTATGCCAACAACGTTCGCCTCGCAAAGGGACGTACGGAGGCTCTTAAGGAGTATGTCAGAAATCAATACACCTTCCCCGCCAATATCTTTGAGACAGCATCAGTGCCGGAGGATTGGGACGGTCTGCGTGCCTCTCTCGTCGACGGTCCCGCTAAGGTGCTCACTAACGCCAGTGAGATCGTAGCTTTCATCGACCAGAACACTCCTATNGAAAGCCGCAACGATGAGCTTCGCAAGAAATGGCCCACTGATTACGCATGGTTGCTCAAGAATGTGTATCCTTCACTGCGTCACACTGACTATGTAATCACATACATCGTGCGTCAGTATACCGATGTTGATGAGATCATCCGAGTGATGAAGACACGTCCGCAGAATCTCAGCCTCAACGAACTCTTCCTCGCCGCGCAGACTTATACACCCGGTTCGCCGGAATATAATGAGGTGTTCGAGATTGCAGTCCGCACATATCCTGAGGATCCCACTGCCAACCTGAATGCCGCCAATACTGCTATCAGCAAGAACGATTTCGANGCTGCCGAGAAGTATCTCTCACGTGCCGGCAATACTCCCGAGACCGACTATGCTCGCGGNGTGCTCGCTGCCAAGCAGAAAAATTATGACCAAGCTCTCCTCTTCTTCGAGAAGGCTCTCAAAGGTGGTATAGCCAAATCAGCTGACGCTATCTCTTCTATCAAAAAGCTTCAGGAATTCAAGGGCAACGTAGAGTATATCAATTCTTGATATAAGTAGCTAAGAAAAATTAAACGATATAATAACTCAGTAGCTTTGAAAGTATCTTAATATGATATATGCGGCTAATTTTGGCCATCTTGACCTTGTCACTCAGTCGCTTAGCTCGC
>JAAVFY010000002.1 GCA_014800515.1 Bacteroidales bacterium | reverse complement strand
GCTAAGAAAAATTAAACGATATAATAACTCAGTAGCTTTGAAAGTATCTTAATATGATATATGCGGCTAATTTTGGCCATCTTGACCTTGTCACTCAGTCGCTTAGCTCGCTAAGCTCCCTCGCTCCGCGGCCAACCTGACTCAAAATTATCGCGCATCTATCATATTATTAATTTCTCTTAGCTACTTAATTATTCTCTTTTTTATTTTGAGCAGATGCGGAGGAGGAGTTATTCCCGGGCGAACGATGGCGATGGTAATACTTGCGATGGTTGCGTTTTTCTCCCGCAGGACGGGCTTCTGTCTCTGCATGGTTAGATTTCTGCTTCTGAGGATTGGACTTTCCATAACGTCTTTTTCCGTCTTTGGAATTATTGCCGGAATAGTTGCCGTGTTTCCTGCGTCCACCACCGCGACGGTTTCCACGTTGACCACCACCCCGAGGAGGTGTGGTGGAATATTCCGGACCATTGCCAAGCTCTTCCGGGAGCGGTATTTTTTCTATCTCCTTTTCAAGCAAACGCTCAATAGATCTGAATCGAGGGAAGTCCATATTGCTTACGAGGGTGATCGCACTACCATCGCGATCGGCTCTGGCTGTACGTCCGATACGATGCACGTAGTCTTCTGCCTCACGCGGCACGTCAAAGTTTATCACGAGCTCAATATCGTCAATATCAATTCCACGGGCCATTATGTCAGTGGCCACAAGTACGTTGACCTGCCCCGCCTTAAACTTAAGAATTACATCTTCACGATTATTCTGATCGAGATCTGAATGCATCTCGGCAGCCTTGATCCCCTTGCGCCGGAGTTCACGCGATAGCTCTTTGACTTTCTGCTTGGATCCTGAGAAAATAATGACCTTCTTATAGTCTGACTTATCAAAAAGACCGAGGATGAGCGAGAGTTTCTGAGGTTCGTAGCAAATATAAGCCATCTGATGAATCTTCTCCGCCGGTTTTGAGACGGCAATCTTCACCTCAGCGGGATCGGTCAGTACGTTCTTCGCGAGCTGCTGAATCTTGGGAGGCATGGTGGCCGAGAAGAGAAGCGTCTGCCTTTCTTTCGGTAATCGTCCTATGATCTGCATTATGTCGTCGAGGAAACCCATGTCAAGCATCCTGTCCGCCTCATCAAGAATAAAGAAACCCACTTTGGAGAGATCGACATAACCCATGCTCAAATGTGCAAGGAGGCGTCCGGGGGTAGCCACCACCACATCCACGCCCTGCTTTAGACTCTTTCGCTGCATCTCGTAGGTGCTTCCGTCGGTTCCTCCATAAATGGCGACACTCGAGACTGGCAAGAAATAAGAGAAGCCCTGCATCTGCTGGTCGATCTGCATGGCCAGCTCTCTGGTGGGAGCCATCACAACACAATTCACACAATCCGTGGGCCATCCGTCAGAGACCAGTTTCTCGATGACCGGCAGCAGATAAGCGGCAGTCTTGCCGGTGCCCGTCTGTGCCACAGCAATCAGGTCGCGGCCTTCAAGGACGGGGGGAATGGCCTGCTCCTGAATGGGGGTACACTCGTCAAAGTGCATATCATAAAGCGCGTCGAGCAAATCATCGTTGCTCAAAATCTCATCAAATCGCATAACTTATCCAAATTTGGAAATCTTTCTAAGTTGAGGCTCGTCAAGGATAGTGATTTTTCGTCCGTCCACGACAATGAGTTTCTCCTCAGAAAAAGTGGTCAGAGTCCTTATGGCATTGGCTGTAGTCATATTTGACAGATTTGCCAGATCCTCACGACTCATAAAAATCTTCAGGGTAGCCTCATCATCCTCGAGGCCATAATTATCTGCAAGAAGAAGTATTGATTCGGCAAGTCTCCCACGGATATGCTTCTGGGTCAGATTCACGATTTTTGTGTCAGAACCACCAAGATTTTTCGATAGTTCCTGAATAAAAAACATTGCCAGATCATTATTCGACTTTATAAGCTGCTCCACAAGACGCATGGGTATGCAACCTAATTCGGAGGGTTCGAACGCAGAAGCTGACGACACATATTCTTCGCGGGCAAAATAAGCACGGTAGCCAAAATACTGCACCGGGCGATAGAGCCTCAATATCTGCACTCTGTCGCCAACACCGCTCTTATACATCTTGACCTTGCCTTTCAACAGACACCAGAGAAACTCCGGGGCTTCATGTTCGGCATAAATGATCTGATTCTTCTTAAAACGCTGAATCCTGAAATTATCGGCCACGAGATGCTTCTCCTCCGGCCTGAGTTTATTCCAAAGATCCTGCATACCGTGATTCATCACGTGTTCCAGTGTCTCCCTGATCATCAAGTATCTTTACCTGTAGAATCCTTACTAACGAAGAGGGGTTATAGATGTCGCCGTTTAAACTACTCTTTAAATATAGGCGACTCCAATTCGTAAAAGGATTGATTCACTCCACAAAATTAAGATTTTTTATTCACATAGTCAACTATTCCCACAGTCAACATTGACTCAACTTTTAGATTGAAGCAGTTCCGGCAGCCGCCGGCGAAGTGCAGGTCGGTCAATCTTTCCATTGCGTGTGTGAGGGAATGCGGCAACTCTCACAATCTCTTTCGGACACATCCATGGCTCAAATCCGACAGAAAACAGAGTCTTGCGTATCTCCTCTTCCGTCAATTTGCAAGCTTCCGGCATGACCGCCACCGCCTTCTCTCCCCAGCGTATATCGGGCACTGACGAGACTACCACTTCACAACCAGCCTCGGCAGAGAGAACAGCCTCAACCTCACAGGGATTCAATTTTTTTCCACCCGTCACAATGACATCGTCTACCCTACCCGTGATAAGAAAAGAATCGGAAGAGACTAATCTTACAAGGTCGTTGGTGACAATCCTCTCCCCTTCCGGATATTCTATCACGAGACACTCCCTCTCATCCTTAGCTATATGAAGATTGCCTATAATGCGGAATGGCAGATCCACGTCATGCGTGACTCTTCGCAGAGCTATATGCGACGCCGTCTCCGTCATGCCGTAAGTCTCATAACAGAGTAAACCGGATTTTGCAATCTCATGACGCAAATCCGGATGAATGGCACTTCCACCGATAATAATATTTCTGATCTCAGGCATATTTTCCACGTGTCGCAGGATATGTATCATCTGCGAGGGGACCACCGCCAAAAGATCGATAACATCAGCAGACGACAGCCCTGACAATGGTCGGTTGGATGGGGTCTCGCAGGAAAATATTCCCTTGGCGAGAGCCGCACGCACAAACATCATCTTGCCTCCGATGAAATCGGCAGCCACACAACTATGAAAGCGACTCCCCTCGGAGAGAGAAAAAAAAGCGTTCGTGGCACGTGCGCTTCGCGCCACGAACGCCTTTGACAGCAAAATACGCTTGGGGATACCCGTAGAACCCGAAGTGCGGGCCTCGATAGTCGGGATATCGGAATCCCATTCGCAAGCAAATTCGTCAAACGTCATCAGTCAGAGAGTTTCAGATAGAATACTATCCACGCCAGTCAAGGGAATCAAAGACTGTCCTGTCTATCCTTACGGAAGGGTCATAGGAGAGTCTATCGCCCGACAGAGAGACGGGAGAGGAAAAATTATTGGTGAAAAGCATACCGGTGCCAAGACCCTGAGGACCTTCCGCCCCGATAGAGGCAGTCCATTGAGCTATAGCATCGAGACCGACATTCGATTCGAGAGCCGACGTGACCCACCAACCGATATTTCGTTTGGTAGCCATAGCAATCCATTCCGATGCTCCCTGGAATCCTCCACACAGAGCAGGTTTGAGAATTACATAAGCAGGCCCCACTATATCAAGAAGATCCTCCTTTCCGGCAGCATCATAAATGCCAATCAACTCCTCATCAAGAGCTACAGGCACGGGAGAATTCCGGCAAATCTCAGCCATGAGTTCAAGCTGACCGGCACGCACAGGTTGCTCGATACTATGCACGTCGAGCAAAGCAAGAGCTTCAAGACGAGACATGACATTGGAGGCATCAAACCCTCCGTTGGCATCCACACGCAGCATAAGGTCGTGACTTCCGAATTCATTCCGGACGGCATTGAGGAGTTCGAGTTCCTTATTCCAGTCGATAGCACCAATCTTTATCTTTATACATGAGAATCCTTCCTCCACCTTTGAACGCAGGCGAGAAAGCATCTCATCCAAAGAACCCATCCAGACGAGGCCGTTGATTTCTATCTCCGATTTTCCCTCAGTAAAGGATGACGGGAAATACACTCCCTCGCACCCATTGGAATAGTCGAGAATAGCCTGTTCAAATCCAAACTGAATGGAGGAGTGGCACGATAGATCCGTAGGACGTCCGAGGGCTACGTTAGCCACAAGTTCCAGCAATTTAATCTCGTAACCTCCGCCCGCCTCCGGAGAGAGGCCTTCAAATATGGCGGCCTCGCCGAGCCCAAAACGGGAAGGATCGTTCTCGTCGTAGAATTTCAGAAAACAGGTAAGTTTCTCCGTCAGAACACCACGTGAGGTGCCGGCCGGATTCCGGAAACGCAATCTATAAGGAGCGTAAGCGAGTCTCATTATCAAGGGAATTTGGGGAACTGATCGAAATCAGGATCCCTTTTTTCAAGGAATGCGTTCTTTCCTTCCTGTGCTTCCTCCATAAGATAATACATCAGAGTGGCATCACCGGCAAACTCCATGAGACCATGCTGACCGTCGAGTTCGGCATTGAGGGCACGCTTGATCATACGAATGGCGAGAGGTGAGCGTTTAAGTATGGTGCGACACCAGTCTACCACCGTCTCCTCCAACTTGTCAAACGGCACCACCTCATTTACCATACCCATCTCAAGGGCCTCCCTGGCTGTGTATTGCCGGCATAGGAACCAAATCTCACGAGCCTTCTTCTGCCCCACGCAGCGAGCAAGATAGCTCGAGCCGAAACCGGCATCAAAACTACCCACCTTCGGACCAGTCTGCCCAAAGCGCGCATTCTCGGACGCAATCGAAAGGTCGCAAACCACCTGCAGAACGTTGCCACCACCAATGCTATAACCGTTGACCATGGCAAGGACAGGTTTCGGAATCGAACGAATTGCCTTATGCAGTTCAAGCACATTCAGGCGCGGGGTGCCATCGTCGTCAATATAGCCGCCGAGGCCTTTCACATTCTGATCGCCACCGGAGCAGAAAGCCTTGTCGCCGGCTCCCGTGAGAACGACCACTCCTATCTCCGGGGTCTCGCGGCAAATACGCATAGCATCAAGCATCTCCGCATTGGTGAGAGGTCGGAAGGCATTATAGACCTGCGGACGATTGATAGTGATTTTTGCGATTCCCTCGAACTGCTCGAAAAGGATATCAGTGTATTGTTTAATAGGTTTCCAGTCAAACATATTATAAATTTTTAATAAGTGTCTTGTTATCGTCTATTTGATGACTTCTGAAAGTATTTCCGCCGACATGCCGGGCGGAGTAGTCACTTCCAAAATAGTCTTACGTCTTGAATCATCGGCAAGCACCTTAAGAGCCTCAGCAAGCGACTGCGGAGAATCAGCATGAAGATAGTCCCACCCGAAAGCAGCTGCCACAGCACCGATATTCAATTCAGGATCGGCACAGAAGAACTTTTCACGTACCTCTGTCGGCTTTATTCCTGAGGTGGAACCAATAAACCTGAAGATACCTCCGCCACCGTTGCTCACCACAATTATACGCATACTGTCGGGAATGATACGCATCTGGAGCGCACCGATATCATAAGCGAAACTCATGTCGCCAGTCAGCAGACAGGTCAAGCCATTCTTGTAGGCCAACGCCCCTCCGATAGCTGAAGAGGTGGATCCGTCAATTCCGCTCACCCCGCGATTGCAGAAGGAAGCATGAGGAAGCACGGAAGAAAGAATCTGTGCATATCTCACTGAAGTGCCATTGCTGAGAAAAAGATTTGTTGAATTTCCGACAGAATGAAGAATCATATAATATGCTCTCATATCCGACCAGTCAGCCCCTTTCGCCTTATCAAGCGTAAGACGGAGAGCCCGCATAGCATTCTCAGCCCACTTAGCCTTATATTCCGACTGAAGAGGAGTAATAAAGCCCTTCCCTTTACTCATCAATCTCTTTATCCTGCCCGCAAGATGAGTCATGAAAACAGCCGGATCTGCCTCTATGCGCATTGTCAGCGACTGAAAGCAATCCACAGTGGTGTGCTGATAACCTACCGACCAATGCTCGATACATGCACACCTCCGAAGATACTCCTTAATTTTTCTTGAAACAATCGCACCTCCCAGAGAGATGACAATATCGGGTTGAAGGGTTGCAGAATCCATCCCCTCACAAGAAGACAAGAGAGAATCGATACAATAGTTTTCGGGAGGGAGATGAAGATTAGATATAGTCTCGGCCATCACCACAGTCATCGGCATCAAGTTGAAAGTCCGGATAGCCTTATTCAGTTTGGCCGACGGAGGCATAAATCCCGCCACTATCATCACCTTTTTAGAGAGAAGCTTCTCAGCGAGACCGTCCATCATTTCTTTATCCGGCAGACCGTCTCCCGATAAAACAGAGATTTTTCTCACCATCTCTTCCCCATGATTCTGCAGNNTTCCGAGCGGCGGAGCGAGTCGCAGGTTGAGATGAACAGGNCCACGGCGTCCGGAAAGGGCCTCAATCATCGCATCATTGGCTACACGGTCGGCAAACCAGCACATCTCCTTATCAGGAGAAGAGACCGAAGGAAGATCGTAGCTACACTTAACAAAATTAGAAAGAGCCCCGTTCTGATGAATAGTCTGAGAGTCATCCTGGTCTATCCACTGCTCAGGACGGTCGGCAGAAACGACAATCAAAGGCAGACCCTGATAGAAGGCCTCAGCCACGGCCGGGGCATAATTCAGTAACGCAGTGCCGGAGGTGCATATCAACGCAACAGGCCGCTGTGACACCTGAGCTATTCCGAGAGCTACAAAGCCGGCTGTCCGCTCATCTATAATCACATGAGGATGAAAATCCTCACGCGCCGCTACCCCCAGCAGTAATGGAGCATTCCTCGAACCCGGAGAGCAGACTATATCCACCACTCCATGACTCTTGATGACATCAAGGACAATTCTACAAATCCTATTAGATGTGTCGTGAATTTCGTTCATAACAGATGTGTAGGCTACCGCGAGAAAGTGTCTTAAATCTTATTTCAAATGCACAGAGTTTATTTAAAATGCACAGGATGATAGCCACGCAAGAAAGCCGCCGCCTCCATTCTTTTCTTTCCGGCCGGCTGAATTGAAAGAATCTCAAGACAGCCGTCGGCAGTGCAAACCATAAGCCGGCCGTCAGCAATCAGCACATCGCCTGCCGCGGGATTCTTTTCCGAAGTGCTCACATCAGAAGAATCACACGGCCGGGTCTCAAAGATTTTTGCGTCAAGTTCCGAACCGTTTTCAAGAGTCATCACGCTCCAGGCGGCAGGATAGGGAGAGAGGCCACGCACCTTATTATGAATAGCCACGGCATCCGCATTCCAATCAATCCGGCAAGTTTCCTTGAAAATCTTAGGAGCCGGCACGAATTCCCCTTCCGGCTGCGGTATGGTCCGGACGTCGCCATTTTCAAGAGCCTTGACAGTCTCGGAAGTCATATCCGCTCCGACAGCCATAAGACGGTCGTAGAGACTGCCGACATTATCAGAAGGAAGAATATCCACCTCGCGCTGTGCGATTATATCGCCCGTATCGATCTCATGAGAAAGGAAGAAAGTTGTGACTCCGGTGCGGGTGTCTCCATTGATTATGGCCCAGTTGATAGGAGCGGCTCCTCTATAGCGTGGCAAGAGAGAGGCATGAAGATTGAATGTGCCCTTCGGGGGCATAGCCCACACCATCTCAGGAAGCATTCTGAAAGCAATCACGACAAAAAGATCAGCCTCCAGCGACTTCAACCGCTCAATAAACTCCGGATCACGGAGCTTTTCAGGCTGCAACAGAGGAAGACCATGAGCCAACGCACACTTCTTGACATCGCTCTCTATGACCAGATGATTTCTTCCTCCACGCTTATCAGGCATAGTCACTACAGCCGCAATATCGTGGCCATCGGCAATAAGACGCTCGAGAGAGGCGACGGCAAACTCCGGGGTTCCGAAAAAAACAATTCTCATGAAAATAAGTAGCTAAGTAGCTAAGTAGCTAAGAAAAATTAAACGATATAATAACTCAGTAGCTTTGAAAGTATCATGATATGTCATACTTTTTTTCTTAGCTACTCAGGAAGTCTTCTAAAATTAGAAATCAATCATCGGTGTAGTGTCTCAGCACACGCCGATAAGAATTAAATATCTTGGATTTGGAAACAAACCCCACATAATGTCCCTCCGGATCGACCACGGGAAGATTCCAAGCATTGGTACGGTCGAATGTTGCCATTACTTTTTCCATGGAGTCAGTGGTGAGCACTCTGGCGGGCGGCATCGACATGAAACGCGTCACGTGCATCTTCCGATAAAGGTCAGTGCGGAACATTATATTGCGTATTTCATCAAGAAGGACAATCCCCTTGAGCATTCCCTCCGAATCGACGACCGGGAAGAGATTGCGGTTGGAAGTGGCGATGATATCCACCACCTCCTTAAGGGTCATCTCAGGATGTACGGCCTTACAGTCATGTTCAATAACGTTGTCGACTTTCAGAAGTGTAAGGACCGCCTTATCTTTCTCATGAGTGAGCAGATCTCCGGCCATGGCAAGACGTTTGGTATAGATACTATAAGGTTCGAAAATACGTATCGTCATATAGGAGATAGAGCTGACGATGAGCAGCGGAAGGAATAGATTATATCCGCCCGTCATCTCCGCTGTAAGGAAGATAGCCATCAGCGGAGCATGCATGACGCCGCTCATGAGGCCGGCCATTCCCATCAAGGCAAAATTCTTGTTGGAGAGCTGAATGGGGACATCAAGATTGTTGAGAAGATATGCATAGAGAAAGCCGCACAGCGCACCCACAAAAAGAGAGGGTGCGAAAGTGCCGCCGACACCTCCGGCACCATTTGTGGCAGATGTGGCAAAAGCTTTCATCAGCAGAACGGCACCGATGAAGAGTGCGATAAACCATACATTGTCGCGGTCAACATAGAAAAAAGTGCCGTCGACCACAGCCGAGGGATTTCCGTCGAGAAGATGGTTGATGACATCATAGCCCTCGCCATAGAGAGGAGGGAACACAAAAATCAGCAGAGCCATAAGCGCACCTCCGAACGTAATCTTCTGCCAGCGATGAGTGATACGTCCGAAAATACCCTCCATCCATATCATGACACGAGTGAAATAAAGCGACGCGAAGCCACACACGATGCCGAGCAACACAGCGTAAGGGATTTTACTTGTATAGAACGGCTCGCTCTGCGAGAAGAAGAATTCGGCATTATAGCCCTCAAGTACATAAGCCACCGTGGCACCCGAAATAGAAGCCAGCAACAGCGGCATCACCGTGGCACCCGTGAGATCGATCATCAACACCTCGAGAGTGAAAAGCATACCTGCGATAGGCGCCCGGAAGATGCCCGCGATGCCGGCTGCCGCACCACACCCCACGAGAATCATCAGCATTCTGGGCGACAGGCGAAAGGCCTGACCCACATTAGAGCCAATAGCCGCGCCGGTGAATACGATAGGGCCCTCCGCTCCTACGGAGCCACCGAAACCGATAGTGACCGACGAGGCCACGAGGGACGCATATATGTTTTTCTTCTTAAGGCGCGACTTATTTCTCGATATGGCATAAAGCACCTTAGTGACGCCATGAGAGATATTATCCTTGACAACATATCTCACAAAAAGCGTCACCAACATGATTCCAATCAGCGGGCACACGAGAAAGACCCAGTTGGCAGTTGTGGTATTGAGGTGAGACGTCAGAAGTGAAGAAATCAGATGAATAAGATACTTAAGCAGCTGAGCTGCGAACCCACAGACCACTCCCACGAAAAGAGCGAGAGTGACCATAAAGTTCTTCTCCTTAATATGGCGTTCGCGCCACATCACCACTTTCAGCCACCAATCAGTGAATCGGTTATGTCGTTCGGTATAAGCCATTATCAGCTAAGAATCACTTAAAATTAAACAAGTAAGTAGCTAAGAAAAAGTCAGACACCTCGCCCGGTCAGCACGGTCTTGACCGTATATATCATTATTTTGAAATCCACCAGCGTGGACATGTTTGAAAGATATATAAGGTCGAATCGCGTGCGTTCCACCATCTGTTCGACAGAAGAAGCGTATCCATATTTCACCATTCCCCACGACGTAATGCCCGGACGCACCTGGCTGACAAGGGTGTAATATGGGGCATATTTGACAATCTGTTCGATGAAATAAGCCCTTTCCGGACGCGGGCCAACAAGGCTCATGTCGCCCTTCAGCACATTCCAGAATTGAGGAAGCTCATCAATACGATATTTTCTAAGAATCCTTCCCAACGGAGTGATACGGCTATCGCCGTCAGTGGAAAGACGAGGTCCGGAAGCCTCCGCATCGGTATACATCGATCGGAATTTGTAAATTCTAAAAGGGCGTTTACGATAGCCCACCCTTTCCTGAGAATAAATCACAGGACCGGGAGAACTACGTTTGACGAGAATCGCCACCACACCCAGCAGAGGAGAGAGAATGACGAGAGCGAGAGCCGAGAATAAAACATCGAGAAAACGTTTTATATTCTTAGCAGACTCACTCGTGGAAGGCGCGGCCAAATCAATAAACGGTTCGCCATAGATATCCTGAAGTCGGATGCCGGAAGTGACGTAAGAAAAAGTGTCAGGTGTGATTTTAATAGGCACTCCCAACGGGAAAAGCAAAGACAGCAGCTGAAGAACCTTTTCCTCATCACGTCCATCAGTAGAGATGATGATTTGGTCAACTCTCCCCTCCTCACACAGAGACGGAAGTTCATCCATAGAGAATGTCATCCGATCATCGTTCACATCCCTTTCGCCCGGAATAGACACAAAACCCAGAATGTTATATCCGAGTCTGGCACTTGATCGGGCAAGCCGATATGCAGTCTCGCGCGCCATTCTTGAATTGCCGACTACGACAGTATTTATACTCCAGCGATGTGCATAAAACTTATTTATAGCATTCTGAGTGATAGAGAAACGCCCGAGATACAGAAAAAATAGAAGAAGGAGGAAGAGAGTGAGTAGCATTTCATAATTGACAATAGCACGCGAAATGAAATCATTGGTAAGGAGAGCGAGATATATCAGCAAAGAACCCAGCAGCGAAGAGAAGATCGTAGTCACAAACTCCTGAAGACGCGATTTGTCAAACGGGCGGTTATAATAGCCCGAAAGCCAATAGAGACCAAGCATACAGACAGGGATGAAGATTTGCTCCATCACCAGTTTCGTAGTGCCAAGGTAAGAAAAGAGAGAGAGAGAAGTTTCCGTGGCAAGATGCAGGATAAAATACCTGTATACGTTGAACAGACAGAAAGCAATTCCCGTCATCAGAAGATCGCAGAGTACGTATTTCGTACGCTGAATAGAAGCCGATATCAGTTTACCTCTCATCTTATAATTTTTATCACGCCCCCTTCCGACACCTTTATAATGCCGCTCGGGCGGGCAGCCGGGGGGGCATTACGACGTGACATCACCACATAGTCCACCCCGTCGAGAATATCACTACCGATCTCAGCGAAAGAACGTGGAGCGGGACTTCCGCTGAGATTGGCAGAAGTCGACACGACAGGACGGCGCAAACGGCGGCAAAGCTCTTGTGAGAATCTCTCACGAGTGATTCTGACTCCCAGCGAACCGTCAGCGGCAAGCAAGGAGGGTGCTACACCCGAGCCTCGGTCGTATACGATTGTAAGAGGATCGACAGCTGCCTCAATAAGTTGCCATGCCACTTCCGGCACATTATCGACAGTACGTTCCAAAGCGGCCTCACTGTCAACGAGTACAATCATAGATTTGGAATCCGCTCTGCGCTTCAGCTCGAATATGCGTTGCACAGCCTTTTCATTGGTGGCATCACATCCTACGCCCCAGACAGTGTCAGTGGGATAAAGGATTATGCCGCCGGCGCGCATGATCTCAACCGCCTTCTTTATATCGTCATAAAATACAGGTTTATCCAAGGGAGAGGCGGCAGAGACATCCCCTCTATTATCCGATTCTTCAATATTTTTATGCTTCATCAGTCGATAATCAGATTTTAATTTCGTCCAATTCCTTCAGCCACATTCGCGACGACGCATCGGAAGGCATCCGCCAGTCGCCTCGCGGAGAGAGACATACAGAACCCACCTTCGGGCCGTCAGGCATCGCCGAACGTTTGAACTGCTGAGAGAAGAAACGACGATAGAATGTACGCAACCATTTAAGAATTGTTTCCTTGTCAAAACGCCCATCGAAAGCGTGGGAGGCGAGAAAGAAAATCTTAAGCGGAGAGAAACCGTTGCGCAACGTGTGATACAGGAAGAAATCATGCAGATCATAAGGGCCTACAATATCCTCAGTCTTCTGCTCTATCGAACCGTCGGCAGCAGCCGGAATAAGTTCCGGACTAATAGGAGTGTCCACAATATCCAGCAACAAGTTCCTGACGTCCGGGTCGGAAACAGAGGCATACCAGCTGACGAGATGGCGCACAAGACTCTTCGGCACGGACGCATTGACGCCATACATTGACATCTGATCTCCGTTGTAAGTGCACCATCCGAGTGCGAGTTCAGAGAGGTCACCCGTACCGATCACCATACCGCCCACTTTATTTGAAAGATCCATCAAAATCTGAGTACGTTCACGAGCCTGGCCGTTCTCATACGTGGCGTCATGGTTATTTTCGTCCTGCTCAATATCGCGAAAATGGAGTCTCACCGACTCACCGATAGGAATTTCCTTTCTGTTCACACCCAGTTCGCCCATAAGATTCCAGGCGTTGTCGTGAGTGCGATCGGTGGTTCCGAATCCGGGCATAGTGACGGCCAGAATATTTTCACGCGGCAGCCCGAGAGCATCGAAAGCTCTGATTGTCACGAGCAGGGCCAAAGTGGAATCCAGCCCTCCCGATATTCCGATTACAGCCTTTTTGCATCCTGTGGCAGAGAGGCGCTGCATAAGTCCCCAAGCTTGAATGGAAAAAATCTCTTCACATCGGGCCGTGAGATGATCAGAATCCGAGGGCACAAACGGAGCGGCATCCACATATAATTCCTTGTCTGCATCCACCACCCTTCGGGAAGAAAGTCTGGAGGTCACGATATACGGTGTCGCAAGAGAAGAGTCGCTGTCGAAGAAGGTGTTATATTTAGCACGCTCGTGACGAAGAAGATCAACGTCTATAATAGCGGACTCCATGAATCCTTGCGGACGGAAACGCGGGGATGTGGCCAGGACAACTCCGTCGGAAGCAATCAATGCTTTTCCACAGAACGAAAGATCAGTAGAGGATTCACCCCACCCGGCCGAAGCATAAATATATCCGCAGCGACAGCGGGCACTCTGCTGACTGACGAGAGAGAGGAGATAGGCATGTTTGCCAATATTATCATCAGATGCCGAAAGATTCACAATCAGATCCGCACCCATCCGACAAAGATTACCACTCGGGGGCGACGGCATCCACAAATCCTCGCAGATCTCCACACCAAATTTCACCCCATCAACAGCAAAAATCAGATTAGTGCCGAAAGGAACTTCAGAAAAACGGGAGGCAACGTCGAAACCTGTCAAAGAGTCAGAAAGATTCAGCAAACGCATCGGCTTGTCAGCACCTGAGGCAAACCATCGTTTTTCATAAAATTCAGAATAATTTGGTATGTGAATCTTGGGTACGATACCTAATATCTTTCCGGCAGTCACAACCGCTGCACAATTATAGAGATTTCCCTCAACGATGAGCGGCAAACCGATAACGAGAGCCGGCATAGTTTCATCTTCGCCAGTGGCGTCGCAGATTGCCTCAAGAGCTTTCAAAGCCTTTTGAATAAGGAGACGTTGGGAAAAAAGGTCGGCACAAGTGTAACCGGTGAGTGATAGTTCCGGAAATACCACCAGAGAACTTCCGCCCTCTCCGGCCTCATGCGCCATCTTCAGAATAGCTTCAACATTAGCATCGATATCCCCAACATGAACCTGAGGCACAGCAGCCGTCACCCTGTACATTCCGAAGCGAGAAATTTCGTTATCGCGGATCATTAAGTTGCTAAGAAAAATTAAACGACATATATAACCAAGTAGACTTTGAAGATGTCTTGACATGAATATGCAGCAAGGTCAACCTGACTCACTAATATCGCGCGTCTATCATATCACAGATATTTTCTCAGCTACTTGGATTTCTAAGATAAGTGTTAGAAGCCTAATCCCTTTAAGATATAATCTCCGGGTGATATAATATGAGAGACCGAAGGAAAAAAAAGGGGGCTTATTGATGCAAAGATAACGTATTATTTTTACTTCTGCAAATCCGGGGATTAAGCTTATCAGAATCAATCCCTGCAGACAGGTAGCTAAGAAAATTTAAATGACATATAACCAACTATCACTGAAAATGTCTTGATACGATATATGCAGCTAATTTTAGACTTCTTGACCTTATTACTCAGTCGCTTAGCTCGCTATGCTCCTTCGCTCCGCGGCCATACTGACTCAAAACTATCGCGCATCTATCATATTCTAAGTTTTTCTTAGCTACTTAATTAGTTCTTAACTACTTATCTAAAAAATATTGAGAATAGCACACAAGTCATTCGTAACGGCTCACAGATTCTATTAAACAATACTAAGCATATATGTGTTAAGAAATGTAAATATTAACTTAAAAAGAATGAGTATGAAAAGAACATTCCGAAGAATTCTGACGATAGTATCTGTAGCAGTAGGACTACTATATTGTTCGTCAGAGGCATCAGCGCAACGCGGAGAAAAGACCTTGGGAGTAGCCGGCGGATACGCCACCTACAATGACGGCGGGTATGCCAATATTTACTTCCAATACACATTTGCCGATCATTTCCGCATCGCACCCGAGATGGGCTACGTGTTCCGCAGCGAGGGGGCATCAGCGTTCACTATGAGTGTCGATATGCAATTTCCTTTCAGGGTTGCCAGAGGTCTTTCGCTCTATCCGCTGGCTGGTCTGACCTTCAACAACTGGAGTTATCGTCATGACGGACATGCGACAAGAGCGGGAGCCGACTTCGGCGGAGGTATTGATCTATACCTTACCAGCAATCTGAAACTGACACTTCAGGGCAAATACTCTGTTATGAATGACACAGGGGGTGGATATATCGGCATGGGTATAGGATACGTATTCTAAAATCCTAAGTAGCTAAGAAAAATTAAACGATATAATAGCTAAGTAGCTAAAAAAAATGAACGCAGAGGCGGATTCTTTTCAGAAAATTTAGTAAAAAGGCACCGTCTCTGCGTTAAATATTTCTAAGATACGAGGTCAAAATATAGAGTTTATGTATCAGAGACTGAAGATGTAAAGTCTTTATACAAAACCGGACAAGAAGAAGGCGAAAGCCAAATTCCTGTCCGGTTTTAATATGTGGTTAATCTTAATGATGGAGCCTCCATCAGCTCCGAAGAAAAATCAAAGGATGAATGGGAGAATTACTTCAAGGCAGCCTGAACAGCATCGTTAGGCACCATCTCCTCCTTGAAAACGTAAGCGCCTGTTTTGGGCGACTTCTCCATTTTGATGATCTTGCTGTAGGTACGTCCTTCACCTTTCTGAAGAGACGCAACGGTTTTCTTTGCCATGGGTCAGTGAATCTTATTTGATTTCTTTGTGGATGGTCATTCTCTTCAGGATCGGGTTGTACTTCTTGAGTTCAAGACGACCTGTTGTGTTCTTGCGGTTCTTAGTGGTGATGTAACGCGACATACCGGGCATACCGCTTGCCTTATGTTCAGTACATTCCAGGATAACCTGTACTCTGTTACCTTTAGCTTTCTTTGCCATTTTTAATAAGGAGCTTTATTAGAAGGAAAGAATAGTGATGTCTTTGAAATCGAGGTTGCCTTCGGCTTCCGCACGCTTGAGGGCTGCGTTGAGACCGATCTTATTGATGGTGCGAAGAGCACGGGCGGAAACGAGAAGCTCGATCCACATATCCTGCTCCACCCAATAGAATTTCTTACGGTGGAGATTGACATTGAAGCGGCGTTTTGTGCGACGCTTTGAATGGGAAACGTTGTTACCCACCGAAGCCTTCTTGCCTGTGATCTGACAAACTTTTGACATGGCAGTTGTTTTTTTAATTTCTAAAAAAAATTCATTGAGCGACTTGAGGCCGCCATCTCAGTTCTCATATCATCGCCAAACGCATCATTTTCAGCGATTTTAAAGGATGTGCCACAAATCAGCCGCAAAGTTACCACTTATTTTTGGAATATGCAAATAAATCTTTCGTTTACTCTTACACGAAGTCCAAATGAAATGCTCATGACGTGAAAGCATCTTCGAAGTCACCGGATATTATTCCTTACTATAGTGTTATATATACAACGACTCGAGTGTTATATATATACACAACGACTCGGTAGAATTATATACCGTATAATATGCTTTATCGATGGCACAATATCAATGTGTAGATTAGTGGTCAAGGACTCAGACACCATCTCACAAAGAAAGTTCATGCTCGCGATGGTTAGACCGCTCCTGTAGCGTCCACAGGAGAAGCCGTGGCAGAACATGGAGAGTCTATTGACCATCAATAATTTTAATTTTCAAAACAAAGACAAAATGAAGTACACACCGGAAAATATCACTACGCTGGGAGAAGACGATATCTTCGTATTCGGAAGCAATCTTGAAGGGCGGCATTCAGGAGGGGCAGCTCGCACTGCCTATAAGAAGTTTGGTGCCGTCATGGGCCAAGGCGTAGGTCTTCAGGGGCAATCGTATGCTATTCCTACTATGCAGGGAGGGGTTGAAACCATCAAACCCTACGTAGACGAATTCATAAAATTTGCATACGAATGCGATCAGAACACCTTTTATGTCACCCGCATAGGGTGCGGGATTGCCGGATTCACTGACGAAGAGATCGCGCCTCTTTTTGCAGATGCTCTAAATCTATATAATGTGCGTCTGCCTAAATCTTTTGTCGATATAATCGAACGAAACAAAAGAAAACAGGAGCAGCAAGATCAGTCAAGCTCCGAAGAGAGATGAGTAGACATAAAAGCTTCCTTCAGCAGAGGATCGGTGCGCAGACGTTCGGGAGTGGGCCAATGGCCACATTCAGGACACCAATGTCCGCCGAGAGCCACGACAGCACCTGTGGCCTCAAACTCATGCCCCTCACCGCATCTCCATTTGAGCGGGCGATGGAGATCGCCCGGAGTATATTCCCGCTCAAGGCATTCTCCACCACGGCGTCGCGCGACACTCTTCATATCATCGAGCGAAAGAGATTCTTTGTCTCGCGAACGGTCATAGCCTATATCAAACATGACTGAAGCACTTTTATCCGGCACAGGGGCAGGTGCGACAGCCTCCTCCCATGAACGCGGAAGCGGCAACGGTCCGAAATATGAATCATGCTTCGGATCGTGAGTCTTGCGCCACCAAAGCGTACCTAACACGGGTCTTGAAGCTACCCATTTCATGCCGAATTTGATAAGCGGAGCAGGCACAATAGCCGCCAGCCCGAAATAAAAAGGAAGAGAACGGCTCATCTTATCGAAATAACTTCCGGCAGACTCATTTGCTCTAAAGGGAACAAGTTGCTGAAGACGGTCGGCTGACCAATACCAAATCCCATGAAAATTGCGCAAAGCAAACCAATCGGCATTGAACACTTTCTCAGGAGGCGGGCAAGAGAGAGCCTTCAAAAGCATACATTCGAACTGATAGTTGGTGAGCCGATACTCCTTACCGCTCCCAATATCGTAGAACCCACCCCAAAGACGAGAATCCACATTCTCCCGGCATATACCCTCCATCAGGCGGGCGGAATCTTCAACAGTGGCCCATTCCAACACTCCATTGACAGGGACATGGAAAGCAATCGGATCATTACCGTTGAAAAGCAGTGCGGGCGAGAGAATACCCGACTGGCGCAGAGATACCCAGCGACGAATCCCCGATTCCGCCACAATTCTCTCCGCTTCGATTTTAGAGACCGCATACATGTCATGAAGGGCAGGATTCATAGGATCACCAGGTCCGGCCCAATGATTGGGAACAGCTCTCGGACCGTACTGAGCCACAGAACCGATATATACGAGAGCGGTGGAATCCTTTTGCCCGCAAGAGAGAATGGCATCCACTATATTACGGGCTGCTCCGACATTCACTTTCAGAGTCTTTTCCGGCTGCCAGTCAGCTACCGGCGAGACCATTCCCCCGATATGCAGCACTACATCAGCTCCCTTAACCAGATTCCTGACAGCCGATTTGTCAAGAAGGTCGCCCCACACAATCTCTACGTCGCCCTGTTGAAACCAGCCCTTCGTTTTCTTACGATTCCGGGGTGTGTCGCGCACAAGTAAACGTAGCCGGTAACGGTCAGGAAAACGAAGTAATTCCTTAACGGTTGCACTTCCCATAGTGCCAGTAGCACCCGTCAGAGCCACCAATCTCTTTTTTCCGGCTTCAGCAGAACGGCCATCAATATCGTTATTACTCATCATGATCAAAAAGCTACTTAATGGAGTTGTATAAACTTCAATTGCAAAGTTAGATATAATAGCTTTAACAACAGCAATAAAGAGGTGATAAAAAGGTTTCTTAAATAAATAGTTAAGAGTCCATATCTCAAAAATATCCTATCTCATATGAACTCTCAAAAGCTTACCGCAATCTTGAAAGCACCTCAAACTCACGGATTGAACGACTTGAATTTGAGAAAGCCGACCTTCTCGCCCGAATCAAAGCCATGCTTGAAATGCTTGAGCGAAGATTACGCGAGGCGACAACAGCCCTTATCGAATTTTCAAGATCCGTATTCAAGGAGTTTACAATGTCTCACCGAGAGAAGATAACCGAGTATCTTGCCGATGCACCCAACGTAAAAGATGCAGCTCATACACTCAAAGTCTTTGCCGAACACACCTCGATAACCGACAGTTCGACAAAGGCAGCAAGGAGTTGGATCGCTTGACCTCTAATTTCCCTTCTGTTATGAAGGATATGAACCGAGCTCGAGGACGCGATTTCGGAGTGTATAAAGTGGTCGAAATCACCTATTTTGTACCTTTATTGGATATTTTGGGCATAACTTGCAAATTTTCAGAGACTAAAACTTTTGTATTCCAACTGATTTGTGTAATTTTGTAATTGGATGAGCTATTCTCAGTCCGCGACATCTCGGGAAAAATAAGAAGCCTATCTTGTAGTTTGAGAATGTTGAAATTCCTAAACCTGTGCGAGATATAGCCTTACATTTGAGAGGCCAGACTGTGATTTAATTATCGGTATCTACTCTAACCCATTCAATAATATGATATTGACATGACAAATTCCAATGAAATGAACAATCAGGATGGGCTGTCGAACTCCGATAACCTTAAGTTTAAATGTTCCTTATCCAAGAAAGCTATAAAACGTAACGCTCTGATACCATGGCTTTACCTTGCTCCGTCCTTAGTTTTCTCAGGATATATCTGCGCTGCTACGGGATCATGGATGTTGCTATTCGGCCTAATCACATTCTTCTGCTTGCTGTCAGCTTTTAATGTTTGGTATACAGGAAAGCTGGAGGAAGGATATCTGGAAATTACTTGTGACAACGAGTTGAAATGTAAATACTTGGGATATCCAAAGGTGAGTTTCCCAATAAAAGAAATTAAATCCATTGAAGCGATATCTCTAAAAGAAGCCGAGGAAAGATATGCCAGATATCCGGTAGCATTAAATAACAAAGGCGAAGATTTGTATCCTGAAAACGGAGTCTTAATCACTTTCAACCGCTCTTGGATTAAAAGCATCTTTCCCCTATACTTTAATCCGCAGGACATTGAAGGATTCATTGCAGCCATGAGGGAAAGAATGACTGATTCACATATGAATATTTAATAATTTTATTATATAAAAAAATCCGATAATCCAATCAGTAGAAATATCTTTATTGTGTCCAATCCGGAAACACCCTTGCAAGGGGAAACCCCTCAACCCGATTTCGCATAGGCAGTAAAGCCATAATTGGCTCTACAGGCTATTGAGCACCCAAAATCA
>JAAVFY010000001.1 GCA_014800515.1 Bacteroidales bacterium | reverse complement strand
GTGACAAGGTCAAGATGGCCAAAATTAGCCGCATATATCATATTAAGATACTTTCAAAGCTACTGAGTTATTATATCGTTTAATTTTTCTTAGCTACTTAAAATATATGCCTCAGACAGGAGGCGGTCGCAAGGAGATCTTCTGTCTATGGCTGGTATATTTCAATCTCTGTTCCGGTAAAATATCTCTATCTGCTCAGCCTACATCTCATGACGGTTGAACTATAGGGCTAAAAATATACCGTCGGGAATGTTTGTGCATTTCCGACGGTATATTTTTTAAGCTCTTTCCGAGATATTATTTGAAGAGATACTGGGAAGAGATGCTCTGATTGTTGTGGATACGGCGGATAGTGTCAGCGAAGATCTTAGCCACGGGGAGCACGACTGCCTTCTTATTATCTTTGACATAAGGAATGGAGTCGGTGAAGATAATCTCTGTCAGTCCGCTGGCCTTCACGCGGTCGGTGGCGGGATCGCTCATGACTGCGTGGCTTGCAAGTGCACGTACGCTCTTAGCTCCGAACTCAATGAGAAGGTCGGCCGCTTTTGTGATGGTTCCGGCGGTGTCGACGATGTCATCTACGAGGATCACATTCTTTCCCTCTACATCTCCGATGACAGTCATCTTGTCCACTACGTTGGCCTTGGCACGTGTCTTGTGGCAAAGCACGAGGGGCACATCAAAATATTTGGCGTATGAGTTGGCGCGCTTCGCACCGCCTACATCCGGAGAGGCGATTACCATGTCTTCGAGATGAAGAGCCTCAATCCAGGGAATGAAGATGGAGGACGCATAAAGATGGTCTACAGGCACATCGAAGAAGCCCTGTATCTGGTCAGCGTGGAGATCCATAGTGACCAGACGGTCAATACCTGCCACACTGAGAAGATCTGCAACCAGTTTCGCAGCGATTGAAACTCTCGGTTTGTCTTTGCGATCCTGACGCGCCCATCCGAAGTAGGGGAGCACCGCGATAATCTTGCCGGCAGAAGCTCTCTTCGCAGCATCGATCATCAGGAGGAGCTCCATGAGGTTGTCGCTGTTGGGGAAGGTCGACTGTACGAGATACACTTCGGCGCCGCGAATCGACTCCTCAAAGCCTACCTCAAATTCTCCGTCGGCAAATCGCTCTACTTTCATTTTGCCAAGCTCTATCCCGAGTTCCTGGCAGATTGACTCACCAAGATACTGGCTCTTTGAGCCGGCGAACACCTTGATGGGTGGTAATGAATTACTCATGATTTTAAGTCGGATATTAATGTAGTGCAAAATTAGTCATTCATTTTCTATTACCCATGTTTCTGTGCGGCTTTTTTCAGACTCTCCCTCCAATTTTTTCAACAGGCTTAAGTCTTGCCACCATCGCCCCGGCGCCGGGGAGGGTTATTTTTACAGGATGATCGCGACTGATGTCAAGGTTCAGGGGGATGTCGAAGAGTAGGTCTTTTGTCTCAATCTTTCCCTCGGACAGGGAGGCCATGTCGAATGCCAGTTCCGGAATCACGATCGCGGCTTCCGTCTCCTCTCGTCCGAAATTGACGGCAATAAGCAGAATCTCCTCCTCTGTATATCTCAGGAAGGCGAAATGACGATGCGGATCAAAATCCGGATTATTGAGATTGACATACATCAGGTCGAAGAATTTTCCCTCTCTGATGGCATCTGAGTCGTTACACATATTCAGCACTCTGCCATAGAAATCTCTAAGCCAGCGTTCGGAGGCAGTGGAGTCCTTACCAAAGGCTTTGCCGTTGCCATACCAACGCCGCATGGTGTCATAACTCCAGTAATCGAAGATTGTAGATCTGTTGTTGTCGCCCGCAAAGCCCTCATTGTCTGTGGCGGCCTCTCCAAGTTCCTGTCCGTAGTATATCATCACAGGCCCCCGTGAGATAAACGCTGACACGACGATATGGGGTACTATCCGAAGTGGATTGCCCGCAAACTCTTTTGAGGCGAATCTTACTTCATCATGATTCTCAAGGAAATTAAGCATCCGGTCGCCGATGCCGTCTATGGTCTGCCAGCATTGCGTCAGTCTGGCGGCGGAATGGTTATGACGTTCTATGGCCACAAGGGTGTCGTAGAGATTCACCTTATCATACAGATAGTCAAACCCTCCGTAGTCTAAGAACGGACGATAGAGTCCCACGTCATAAATCTCTCCTATAAATATTGTGGCGGGATATGTCTTTTTCACCTCCTTGATCACCCAGTGCCAGAAGGGAAGGGGCACCATAAACACCATGTCGCATCTGAATCCGTCGACTCCTTTCTTACACCAGTAAAGAAGGATGTCTCTCATCTTCAGCCATGTGTCGGGGATGGGGTCGAAATGCTCACTCCGGTCCCCATAGTCTAAGCCGTAGTTCAGTTTCACTGTCTCATACCAGTCGTATTCGCCGCAGAAGGCATTGAAGCAGTCATTACCGGTGGCTTTCGATGGAAACTCTATGTAGGGTGTGTCTCCCTCCCTGTCAAGCGGTATGGAGGGACTGAAAAGCTGATTGGGAATATAATAGTAGTTATTCCGGGGATCAAAGAATTTCGTTGTGTCGTCATGACTCCCGAAGTCTTCCACTCCCGCCGGAGCGGAATCACTCATATATTCTCTCGCTGTGTGATTGGGCACGAAATCTATCAGTATTTTCATCCCGCTTTCATGCACCCTTCCCACCATTTCTTCAAATTCAGTTATTCTTCTTTCAGTAACAGTGGCTATCGCAGGGTCTACATCATAATAATCGCAGATTGCATAAGGCGACCCCGCCTCTCCTTTCACTACATTGGGATTGGATGCGGCCACTCCCGGAAAGCGTGTCTTCGTGGAGTGTTCTATGATTCCTGTAAACCATAGAAAATTGACTCCAAGGTCGTGCAGAGAGTGAAGGAGTTCAGGTGTGTAATCTTCCATTTTTCCACTCCCGTTCTCCTCAAACTTTCCCCATTGGCGGGGAGAGGGGGTAGTGTTGGTAAATATGCGGGGAAACACCTGATAGATCACAGGTTTGATAGTTTCTTTCTCTTTGAAGTGTGAACTCATTTCAATCGTTTTTTTGTTGCAGGCTCTCACCGTTTCAGATGAGCCTCCAATACACGGCAGGCGGTATCATATCCGAGGGTTACTGCCTTGCGTAATGAGGAAAGGTCGAATGTGCCGACGGCAGAGAGTGCCGGCGGAGAGATGACGATGTCGCAGAGCCGTATATCCTGAAGCATATTGGCTTTCGACATAAGATGATAACTTCTCATCGCAATGTCAAGCAGGGAGTCGCGATAGGAGTAGCCTCGGTTAAGTGGCGAACAATTACTTGCTATCAATGTCGTGCAGTATTCGCGTATCGCCCATGCGGGAAGGTTGCGCAATACTCCGCCGTCTACGTAGTGCACCCCGTTGATAGTCACCGGTGTGAAGACAATCGGAATACTGCAAGATGCGATCACGCGAGGCACTATCTCGCCTTTGGACCATCCTATTGACTTGCCATGATCAAAGTCTGTGGCACAGACCACGGTGGGTATGTTCAATTCCTCAAGTCGTTTTACGGGTAGCCATGACTCCAGCAACCGGGAGAATCTTTTCAGCTTCATGAATCCCTCTTTGGGAATGGCCCATTCCGTAAAGTCTTGAAATTTCTTTCCGTCGGCAAAACAACTTATAATATCCTCAGTAGAAAGTCCGGAGGCATAAAGCACAGCGGCGATGCTACCGGCCGACACACCCGAGACTATGTTGGGACGCATGTCAAACTCTGACAGTGCTTTGAGAACTCCTATATGCGAGAATCCTTTGGCACCTCCTCCGCTAAGCGCGATGCCAATATTGTTTTCGCGTGCGAATCCTATCCTTTCCAATATCCCATCAATCTTAAATGGCATCTGCATATATTCTCTGTTTTTAAGTAGCTACTGATACTCAAAAAATTTGCTGACTCCCCCTCTCGTTTTCTGTTTTTTGATGGCTGCTTAGTCATTATATCGTTTGAATTATCTTACTTCGTACTTTTAAAGTGAGCCTGTTTCAGAAATCGTTCAAGAGTTGAAATTTTCCTCTCTGTCTCTTCCCACTCCTCCTTTGCCACACTGTCTGGCATGATTCCTCCTCCGCCAAACAGTATGGCGTTTTGTCCGTCAAGTATCATACTCCTGAGATTGACATAGATGTCAGTGTCTCCGTTTTCTCTCACCACGGCCAGGTAGCCGCCATAAAACCCTCTTTCAAACTCTTCAAGACGTTTTATCTCCCGGATGGCCTGACTGCGAGGAAAGCCTGATAAGGCGGGAGTGGGAGAGAGCGCACTCACGATTTGGCTGATTCTTCGGAGTCTCTCTTCCGGAGACGTGTCTGTCGGTAGAGTGGCGGTTATATCGCAGCACAGATGCTCCACAGGTCCGGCCTGCCGGGTATATACTGCTGATCCGGCTACTGATTCACAATATTTATTAAGTGTCTCCATAATGAAGGCTGCCACCACCCTTTGCTCCTCAATATTCTTCAGATCCCACTTGCCGCCGGTGCCGGATACTCTGGTGCCGGCAAGTGCCACGGTGAAAAGTTTATTCTCTCGTGTGCGACACAGTAGCTCCGGAGAGGCTCCAATCCATTGTCCGCTTTGCGCCGATTCTCCATGAAATACGAATGTCTCCGGATATGCCTCACAGAGCGAATCGTAAATTTCCCTCCCCTCTGAAGCTGTCGTAATTACTTTGGTGCGGGCGAGCACGGTCTTGGCTATGTGAGTATCATTGCCGGCCTCTTTCGTAGCATCACTTGCTGATCTCAATATCTCTATTTCTTCTTCTACTCTGGCGATATGCTCTTCTCGGAGCGTACCTCTCTCCGGGATTCTGAAAAGGGGAGTCTGCTTCTCCCACTCCACTTTAGAATCCGTTCCGAAGAGAAGTGCAGTTTCCGAATCAGGATCGAAGGGAGCCATGATGATGCCTGGAACAAGCGTGCCGTTGGTGATTGTCGTCACGCCGTAGGCATAAATCTGTTCTTTCTCTCCCGCGAGCCTACAACGAAAGAAGGCCTTCTCTCCGCGGTTCATGGTTCGATCACTCTTCATCAACTGTGGCTTATTACCGGTTCACCTTCAAGCTCAAAGGGGTAAGCTCCGGTGACTTTTACGTCAATGAAGTCGCCGGTGTTAAGCTCCAAGTCTTCAGGAATAGTCACGAATATTTCCGGATCCACCTCCGGTGAGTCCCATTGAGTTCTGCCGATCGCGCGGTCTCCCTCAAATCTTTCTATCAATACTCTCACAGTCTCTCCGACAAGCCGGCTGTTGAGGTCGAGCGATATTTCCTCCTGCATCTCCATTATCTCATCAAGACGCCGCTGCTTCTCCTCCTCAGGAATGCAGTCCTTAAGATGACGCGCCGCGTAGGTGTCATCCTCTTCGCTATAGGCAAAGGCTCCCATGCGGTCAAATCTCTGTGTCCGCACGAATTCCTTAAGTTCTTCGAATGCTCCTTCATCCTCTCCCGGGAAACCGGTCATCAGAGTGGTGCGTATGCGTATGCCGGGCACTCTTCTTCTTATTTCCTCAAGCAGGGCGATGGTCTCATCCTTAGTGATATGGCGCCGCATATTGGCGAGCACTTTGTCGGAGATATGCTGGAGAGCGATGTCAAGGTAGTTGCATACATTCTCCCTCCGGGCCATAACTTCAAGAATCTCCATCGGAAAGTCGGCGGGATAAGCATAGTGAAGCCTTATCCATTCCACCCCGGGGATATCGGCCATTCTGTCGATCACTTCTGCAAGCCGATGCTCTCCATAGAGATCAAGTCCGTAGCTTGAAAGGTCCTGAGCAATGACATTAAATTCCTTCACTCCCTCGCTCACAAGTTGGCGTGTCTCCTCGAGTATCTCCTCAATGGGTCTTGACTTATGCCGCCCGGTGATAAGCGGTATGGCACAGAAGGCACACATACGGTCGCAGCCTTCAGATATTTTCATGTATGCGGAGTGGGGGGGAGTCGTCAAGCTCCTTTCCCATTCAAGCGGCGATTTTTCGGCTCCACTCCGCTCAGGAAGTTTATCAATGAAGTCTTTCCAATCAAATTTCCCATACCAGCTGTCCACACCTGGAATCTCGGCTTTCAGCTCATCCATATATCTCTGCGAGAGGCAACCCATCACTATCAGATGTCTGATCCTGCCTTCCTTCTTCAGCTCTTCAAGCTCAAGTATCAGCTGGATTGATTCCTCTTTCGCATCGTTGATAAATCCGCATGTGTTCACCACCACATATTCCCCCTCCGGTGTCTCAGGGTCATGAGCCGTGGTATAGCCTTTTGAATCGAGGCGACGTAGAAGGCGTTCGGAATCCACAAGATTCTTTGAACAGCCCATTGAAATGATGTCGATGTGGTTCTTCCGGTAGAGCATACGTTTCTTTCAGAGATTTTCAGATAGCGTTTCCGAATAATGACTTCACAAATTCATCGGGGTGGAACACCTGCAGATCTTCAAGTCCTTCGCCTACACCAATGTATTTCACCGGGATCTGAAATTGATCGCTGATGCCGATCACTACACCACCCTTGGCCGTGCCGTCAAGTTTCGTGATTGCCAGGGCATTGACCTGAGTCGCGGCGGAGAATTGCTTGGCTTGTTCAAATGCGTTCTGTCCGGTTGATCCGTCAAGCACCAGAAGCACCTCCTGGGGCGCACCGGGCACAACCCTCTGCATGATATTCTTTATCTTTGTGAGCTCATCCATCAACCCTTTCTTGTTGTGAAGACGGCCTGCCGTGTCGATGAGCACCACGTCCGCACCATGCGCCTTGGCGGATGTCACGGTGTCGAAGGCTACGGCTGCCGGATCGCTGCCGGCTTTCTGCTTCACAATATCAACTCCCACTCTCTCTGCCCACGCTTCAAGCTGGGGGATGGAGGCTGCGCGGAATGTGTCGGCTGCTCCGATCACAACCTGGTTGCCTGCCTTTTTGAAGTGATACGCAAGTTTACCGATAGTGGTGGTCTTGCCGGCTCCGTTGACTCCTACAACCATTATTACGTAAGGATTGTCGCCGTCGCGCGTCACCTTGAACTCATCTATCTCCTCCTCGTTGCCTGCGGGTACTATCAGATTCGAAATCTCTTCGCATAGTATGCGGTTGAGTTCGTCTGTGCTGACATATTTATCACGCGCCACTCGCTCTTCAAGTTGCTTTATCACCTTGAGGGTTGTGTCAACGCCCACGTCTGAAGTGATGAAGGCCTCCTCAAGATTGTCGAGCACCTCGTCGTCAACCTTGCTCTTGCCTGCCACGGCATGGGTGATCTTTCCCCACATGCCTTCACGTGTTTTCTCCAATCCGGAGTCAAGTTTCTCCTTCTTTTCCTTTGAAAAAATCTTCTTGAAGAATCCCATATCTTAGTGCTTTTATTCTTAGGTAGCAAAGAAAAATTAATAATAAGATAGATGCGTGATAATGTTGGGTCAGCTTGGCCGCATAGCGAAGGAGCTTGGCCGGCTAAGCGACTGAGTGACAAGGTCAAGATGACCAAAATTAGCCGCATATATCATATTAAGATATTTTCAAAGCTACTGAGTTATCATATCGTTTAATTTTTCTTAGCTACTTGGCTATTTAAGTTTGCCGACACACTTCGGCTCTCTCTATCTGCAAAATTAAGAAATTCCTGCGACAAATGGCTCTTTATTATAAGAGAATCCGCACCGGATATTTACTTTCTCCGGCGCGGACTCCCCGTCTCACCCTCTTTCGTCTGAAAGAGGTTATTTGCGGCCAAGGCGTGATTTTATCTCTACCTGTTTGCGGCCGCTGTCCAAATCATCGTCTATTGTTACGTCTCCTACTTTTAATATTGTGTCGTTGCCTTGAATTATCATGGTCTCGTTAGTGCCGAGGGTGTCGGAGGTGATAATCCTGGTGGTCCCGATCTCTATGTTTTTCTCTTTTCTGGGAAGGGCGCGTATTCTCATCTCCTCTACACTCTCCTTGAGATTGATGATTCCCGCAAGCACTCCAAACGCTATGAAAGCTATTCCCCATGCCGTGGCAAGTGCTGTCTTCATCCCTTTCCCGATAGGATTACGCTTGAAGAGTATTGTCCGCAGAAGCGCAAAAATGGGGATGCCGAAAGTCAGGATACCGGCTATGGCGCAGAACAGACAGAGTATGGGGGAGGCATTCATGCCGACCTCTTCCATTATCTCTCCGGGATATTCTCCCCAAAGAGCGGCTCCCCAGGAGGTGGAGAATACGATCACTGCAAATATGCATCCCAATAGTCCTATAGCCAGGGCAATCAGTAGGGGGATACAGACTATCACCACACACACGAGAATTATCTTGGCTAATATTCCGAGAATCTGAGTGAAATTGTCCAGAAAACGTTTCACTCCGGTTCGGGTGTCGGTCTGCTGAAAGGATTGCCCTCCCTGGTCTCCTTTGAATTGGCTTGTGACGCTGCGTCCGATATTGGCGATCGTGGGGGCCTCTCCGCTCATCTGCATTCGCTGATAAGGGGTGCGCGCTTCGGGAAGTATGATCCATAATATCACATAGACCACACATGCCGTACTCACCGATAGCAGCGAGATAGCGACTGTCAGCAGTCTAACCCATGTCACGTCTACATGCAGATATGCAGCCAATCCGGCGCACACACCTCCCAGCATCGCGTTCTGAGGGTCTCTATAGAGTTTCTTTTCGGTTTTTTCCTGCTCTCCGGGGATAGGAGGAGGGGGAGTCTGGACTCCGAAATCAGTTGTGGTAGCTGTCTCCTCTGTGCGAACAGTACCGGCTGTATCGTCCTGTGTGACTCTTATCTCTTCCATCATCTCTTCCGGACGCCCTATGCGGCCGATTACTTCCTCGATGTCGGAGAGAGTGACCACATTACGCGTTTCCCCCTGCATTTCTATAAGCAGTTCTGCCGCTCTGCTTTCTATATCTTTCACAATCTCCTTGGCATCTTCATCGCGGCTGAAAGCATGTTCAAGGGTGTCGAGATAGTCATTGAGGAGGTCGTAGGCGTCCTCATCCATGGTGAAGACCACTCCCGACAGGTTTATGTTAAATGTCTTTTTCATTTTGATCTGGTCTCTTGTTGTGAATGAATAGGGAGGTCAGACTCCTTCTTCTTTTAATTTCTGGAAATGATCCACTGTCCGGGTGATCTCATCCCATGCCTCTGACATGGCTGTGAGGATCTCTCGTCCTTCTTCGGTTATGAAGTAGTATTTACGCGGTGGCCCTTTGGGCGATTCTTCCCACTCATAATTGAGTTTTCCTTCTTTCCGGAGGCGGTTGAGAAGGGTGTAGAGTGTGCCTTCCACCACTATCAGGTTGACTTCATGAAGTCTTGAGATGATGTCTGACGGATATGCCCTCTCTTTGTTGAGGAGAAGAAGAATGCAATATTCGAGCATACCCTTGCGCATCTGCGCACGTATATTATTTCTTTTTTGTTCATCCATTGGTGTTTAAGTTTACTTTTGGAAACCAAGGTTTTTCTGTCAGCGACACCTTCCGGGTATCTCACCTTCCGGTATTGCTGCCCTTGGCTTCTGACTCGGATTCAATGATGGCTCCGGTGCGTTTCACATCAGCGTTCAACTTTCCGAATTGCCATGCCACAGAGACTCCCGCATACCATTGAGGACTCCGATAGGAAAAGCTGTTGAATGTTCCGTTGCCGCTGCTGGAGTTGCGGTATGTGCGGAAGGGTTCAAAGAAGCTCTGTCCGTAGATATTTACTCTGAGTTTATCATCTTTCAGGAAAGTACGGCTGACTGACAATCCGTAATAATACCATCCGCTGCCTTCCTGCTGTAGGCTAAACCATTTCGCACCTTGTCCTCCGTATCCCGATATGGAGATCTTACACGGCAGTCGGTAGTCTGCGTTGACATTATAGCTCCAATACCAGCCGTTTCTCTTTCTCTTCAGCATCTCGGTGTTTGAGAAGTAATGCTCATAGGAGAGGTAGCCGTAGAGCGAGAGTGTGAGATTGGGAATGACTGTCAGCTGCATGTCGCCAGAAAGAAACGCATTCTCGTATTTGCCGATATTCCCGAACGTGCTGTTCACAAGATTACCGGTGGAGAAGGTGTAGAACTCTATCTTATTGCCTGTGTGAGAGTAACCGATTTGTGCGGATCCACCTATCTTGCCTCCGTAGTTGCTGTAGGAGAGGCTGACAAGGTTGTTGCGCTCGCTGTCAAGATTCGGATTTCCGTAGTTGATATCTCCGACGGTCATTGTGTTGACGTAGGGATTGAGCTGCCCGACGGATGGGCGGGAGATCCGCATCTGATAAGCGAGGCGTAGAGTCTGCGCTCCTCCGAATCGGAAGGTGAAGGCGGCATTGGGTACAATATCGTTGAACGTGGACGAGAAGGAATCATACCCTTTTGTGTAGTAGTCAAGTCCTGTCTCGGTGTGCTCATAGCGAACTCCTGCCTTCGTTCCGAACTTTCCGTATTTTCCTGTGTGGGAGACATATACGGCCTGAATGTTTCTGAATTGGGCAAGACTCACACTTTCATCCTGATTGATGGTCATGCTTTCTTCTGTCGCTCCATACCAGGGGGCCGACATATTGTCGACGCGTCTCCACACGAGTTTGCTACCGGTTTCCAATATATTATGCTCGCCGAGCGGGCTTACGTAGTCCACCTGAATGGTGTGCATATTCGTGTGGTCCAGTCCCTGATTACGTCGCCACGGTGCCAACTCCGATAGTCCGGTGATGTCGTTGGTATTCATGAGGCTCGACTGGTCTCCTTTATTGAAATCATACTGGTAGGTGGCCACAATATAGTGTCCTTCCTTTCCGAAGGTATGCTGATAGGATGCGCCGGCACTCGCCCATAGTCCTTTCCACAAGGTCGTGTAGTTGCGGCGCAGTGTCCATTGCTCCTCATCGTCGGCATTCAGTCCGCGCATGGTCTGATGATTCCACGAGCGATTCTTATTGTAGCCGATATTGCCTTGTGCGGTGAAAAGATTCAGAGTGTCGGGTTCCCACGATAGGTTGAACCCTCCTCCGGTATAGGAGAAGTTGGTTGACCCGCGTCCCTCAGTCTCTCGTTTGCGATCGGTGAATGATAGCAGATTCTCAAGGGTCTCTGATGAAGTGTATTCACTCCAGGAGGGGAGAATGGAGTGATTGTAGCTCACGTTGACACTCCCGGTCACATTCCTGACTTTCGTGCGGGCGTAGGCGGAGGCGCCGGCCGAACCTTTATTCACCCACCCGCTCAGGTTGCCCACGACTCCTTCGAGATTCTGTTTTGTGATGGTGACGATATTCAGAATCCCTTCCGTCCCCTCAGCCTCATATTTAGCTCCGGGTTCGGTGATCACCTCCACTTTTTTGATGGTGGAGGCGGGCATTGATTTCAGTATCGTCTTGGGGTCGCCTGAGAGCATCGGATCTTCTCTGCCGTTGAGATATATCTTGAAATTGCTTTTTCCTTTCACTTTGATATTCTCTTCTGCATCTACAGTCACCATCGGCACTTTTCTTAACATCTCGAGCAGGCTATTGCCCTGAGCCATGGGGTCTTCGGTCATATTGTAGGTCAGCGTCGCACCGTCATTCTCAATGAGGGGTTTTGTCGCGCTGATCACAAATTCTTCCAATGTTTCGGCATTCTCACTTATGTTGATGGTGTCAAGTTGCACTGTCTGATTCTTATCTCCGACCTCAAAACTCACATCCTTGGACTTTGACCCTGCGAACTCTGCACGAAGTGTGTAGCGTCCTGCCATGTCTATCTGCTGCTCGAATCTTCCGGTTGAATCTGTTAGAGTGGTATATGTGGGCAACACTGTGTCATTTTCGGCATATACTCTTATCAGGGTTCCCGGATTCGGCTCGCGGGTGAGCGTATCGCTGACCACTCCTCTTACTATATAGTTGGAGGCAATCGTGCTTAAGGAGATGGTTGAGAGTATGATAACCCCGGTGAGAGTCTTTCTTGTGATGTCAGATATTGTCATGATGGTAAATGTATATGATACTTGGCTGACGTTTAAGGCGAACGTATGTTACACATACTTTCTAATTTTTTTCAGAAAGGGTCGTGATCTTCGGCATGTCTGCCGGCAGTGACCGTTGTTCCCTTACTTGCTCATTATCTCTCCACCTTTCGCTGAGGATACATCGTCGTTATTAATCGTGGCGGAAGTATGCTTCACGTCCTGACTCAGATTTCCGAAAGTCCAGCTGAGGTTCAATCCGATATTCCAGTTTTTAACATCGACTGTTGATTTTGTGGAGCTGTCGTGGGTCTTATATGTTGAGGTATACCTCTGCTGCTTTTCAAGGAAGTTGTTGAGGCTGACCCCTATGGTTAGACTGCGGTCGCGGAGTATTTTCTTGTTGACGGCAATGCCGTAATAGTGCCAGCCTGATGAACTGCCCTGAAGGGAGATATTGTGCAGACTCGTACCGCCGTAGGCTGAAAAGTTCCAGTCTGACAGGAGGGTATAACTCCAGTTTGCTCCAATATTACCCTGAAAACCGTGGTTGGAGTAGAAGGGTGAGCGTGATTTGAGGTTTATATATTCCACTCTTCCGTTCACACTCAGACTCATGCGGGGTATAATACTCCAGTTAAGAAATCCGTTCAGGGCGGCTCCGCGCTTCTTACCGAGATTGGCGTATGTGCTTATCAGAAGGTCGCCCTCGGTGACGATATAATTTGTGATGCAGTTGTCAATCTGACTATATTCCACTCCGATAGAGCCTCCGATCCTTCCGCAGAACTGTGAGTAGGTGAGGGAGACATTGTTGCTATGCTCAGATCTGAGGTCTGGATTTCCCTGCTGATTCAGTCCGGTGGTGACTGAAAGAAGATAGGGGTTGATCTGATCCACTGTCGGACGGGAGATTCTCATCTGATAGGCGAGTCTCAGATTCTGGGCCGGCCCGAATGAATAACTTATTGCGGCATTAGGCACGACGTCGTTCAGATTTCGAGTGAAATCGGTCATTTCCCCCCAATGATATCGGTTGCCCATTCTCGTGTGCTCATATCTGACTCCGGCTTTGACATTCATGTTGTCGTAGGTGCCGGTATAACTGGCATACAGGGCATATACATCCTGTAGTTGCGTCAGATTGCTTCTGTTGTCAGGATCGGGCATAAGTTCATTTTCACTTTCTCCGGTACTCATCACTCCGTGCGCACCGTTATGACGCATGATTAGTTTCGCTCCTGTCTCAAGAAGATGCTTGTCTGTTTGGAAATCATTGGTGTAGTCAAACTGCACCGTGTGCTCCCGATTCAGACTCAGAGTGTTATTGCCGGTCAGGAGGGGATTTGATATGGCAGTCTGCGATAAAATCTGTGTCACGGTGTTGAAACTTGACCGTCCGAAGCTGAATTGGTAGGAGAGGGCCAGATAATGACGGTGGCCGGAGAAGTTGTGTTGATAGGAAAGCAGGGCACTTGTGGAGAGATTGGTGAGTGTGCCGTCTAAGGCCGACCGCGATGTCCAGAGTAGTTTACCCGGATACCAATTCCCGTTCGGGCCGGCTTCCACTTCCGACATGGTGGTTTCCTCTATTGCATTCTTTAAATCTCCCTTGACTTTGTTGATGCTTATATCGGTGGAAATGAGGTCATTCTCGGTGGGTTCCCATGATAGTTTCAGCCCGCCTCCAAAGTAGTGGAAGCCACTTTTCTGTGAAAATGTGTGATTCATCACCTGCTCCCCACCCCCGGTGATCGGATTCAGATAGAGTGTCTCTTCGGTTTTTTTCGTTTCGGTGGGATTATACATCCCGTTGGCATAATCCACGTTGGCTCCTATGGTGACTTTGTTGTGCTTGAGTCTGCCATTTACTCCGCCACCGCTCATCCTGTTGTTAAAGTAGGCCTGCGCTCCGATTGTATAGCCGTCGTTCTTCTGATTTCTGGTGGTGATCAGATTTATAATACCTCCGGTTCCTTCCGCATCATATTTGGCGCCCGGTTCCGTAATGACCTCAATTTTGGCAACCGCACCGGCGGGCATCATTTTTAAGAGTTTGGAAGCATTCGCGCTCAACGTCGGATCCTCTTTACCATTGACGAGAATCTTATAATTGCTCTCTCCTTTCAGGAGGATTTTGTCTTCAGCATCCACGCTCACCATCGGAACTTTGCGGAGCATGTCAAGAAGACTGACTCCGGCTGCTCCGGGGTCATCGTCCACATTATAAGTAGTGGTAGCGCCGTCGGTCGTGACGATAGGACGCACACCTGTCACCACCACCTCTCCTAAATCATCATACATCGCACCGACGATTGAATCGGTAGCTTCCTCCAATGACGTTGGAGATTGCATGTCCCTGGCGTTGCCTTGAGTCGGCAGAAGGGTAGCTGTGCCCGTCACCGCAATTCCTAATATAAGTGTTTTCTTCCTGATTTTCATGTTTAATTCTGGTTTAAAGGTCTAATTCTCGGGCCATTAGATCGGATTTAGTGAGCTCTTCCATATTCCGATTGTCCGGGCTTGTCTTATTTGACACTGCAAAATTAGAAATAATTTTAGTACTATGCAATACTAAGNACTAAAATTATTGAAGTATTCTTCTTAAAATTAGTAGTCGGCAATAAAAACCACCACATAGCTGCTTTCTTCTCTTATCCCTCATCTCTCATATATCAAAGTTTTCAGTGCTCCGGCTCCTCCCGTTCTTTATAGTCCTGATAGCTTTCTATTATCGGGTGAATAAAAATTTTTTTGTTTCTGCTGAACCAAATGCAGCCCGAGGTTGTATTATAGACAGAAGAAAGAAATAAATCGTTTCATGATGTTAGGTTAGTTCGAAAAAGTATTATGGAAAAAAAGAAAACGGCTGGTTGTGAAACCCGCCGTTTTCGCTTTTTTATGTAGCTGCTTGCTTAGTCAGTATTTCGTTGAGCTATCAGGAGTTTAGGCTTTTCTTTTCGTCCCCATCGTGTGCCTATTAAAAAAGTGTTGCCTCCGTCAAGTATTCCGGTTTTCTTTTTTAGCTCATCGGGCGATAGCGGATAGTTTCGGGTCAGTACGTTGATCTTGCTGCCTTTAAGCTGTCTGATACTCTTTTTGTCGGGGAGATCAATGATTCTGTATTCTTTTCCGGGAAACCCTTCAGCTCTTTCTCCGGAATAGAAAAGATGACTGTTGGCACCCACTTTTTTTAGGAGTGGCCAGCGCCTGCTGATTTCCCCCCAAGCACTGATCTTCATCACGGCAGCCGAGGGCTCGTAAAGCCATCCTTCTTTTTCAGGATCTTCCTCTATAATATTTATTCCTTCATTTCCTATCCGCTCTTCAGGCACTCTGAACAGATCCGGATATCCGTTGTCATCCACCTCTCCGGCGATATATTCCTTCAGCGATTCTCCCTGAGCTACCTCTATCAATATCTCCTTACATTCTCCTTTGCGCGTGAGTACCCAGATTCTGCTCACATCCTTCAATTCTTTCCGGATTGCGGAAAGATCAAGCAGGGGAGAGGCTTTGATGAGAAGTCGGGAGCACTTGGAAGTGAGCAAATCAAGATGGGTCGTGATGTCGGGCAGGCAATCGGCAAATTTGTATTTCCTTGAATTNTTCNCTCCGCGTCTGGCAGGATCAATGAATATTGTGTCAAACGGTCCATGATCTTTTATCCACTCCATAGAGTCGGCATTCACTGTCTGCAGATTCTGAAGTGACATGAGCCCGGCATTATAGGAGAGCACCTTTTCGCGAAAGGGATCGAGTTCCACAGCTGTCATCTCTCTGCATCCTTTGCTTATCGTCATGGCGTCGATACCAAGTCCGGCGGTGAGATCGGCCACTCTTTCATGACTACTGATGAGCGAAGCATGAAAAAGTGCTATCCCCTCATCCGTAGCCTGCTCTGAGGATACGACGGCCGGAAAGAGCGTGGCCGGATTGCCAACAAATCGTGGAAGTTTGGTTTTCGCCCGTCGTCTACACTCAATCTGGTCTATGGCAAATCCATAGTCGATACTGCCGGGTTCGGTGCGGTGGTCAAATCTCAACCGAAGTTTATTCACATCCTCATTCTCATTTTTATCTATGAATGTGAAGAATGATTTCGCGGTCGCATCTGATTCTATAATAGATTTAAGTGCTTCAATCTCCATTTTTTTCTCTCAGCTACATAGCTTCTTATGATGGTTTCATTAAGGCGAGTTTGATTCACAAAAATAAGACGCGTATCAGACCCTTTCGCGCACAAAGATAATACTAATCTTCCAAGTGTGCTCAGTCCCGTCTTGGCAGGAGTATAATTTTTTTTGCTATTTTTGCAATAGAAATGTTGTGGAAGCGATCTCTCATGGCGGTTGACTCCTCATCATATCAATGTTTTCAGACAATTTTGAAAGAAAAAAATGAAAAATTTCGCAGCTATAGATTTTGAGACTGCCAATGGATGCCGCTCAAGTGTTTGCAGCGTGGGTGTCGTAGTCGTCAGAGATGGGAAGATTGTAGATGAATATTACAGTTTGATTCATCCGGCCCCGAATTATTACAATCCGAAGTGTGTGGAAATCCACGGTCTGACAAGAGAGGACACTGACTCTGCTGATTATTTCCCTGAGGTCTGGGCCGAGGTTGCCCAACTGATAGAGGGGCTCCCTCTCGTGGCTCATAACAGTCGGTTTGACGAAGGATGTCTTAAGGCTGCTTTTGAAAGATATGAGATGACATATCCTGATTATCGATTCTATTGCACATATCTTGCATCAAGGCGTGTATTCGGTGGTCAACTCCTCAATCATCAGCTCCATACTGTGGCTGCAAGATGTGGATTCGACCTGAAAAATCACCATAATGCTCTGGCAGATGCTCGTGCATGCGCGGAGATAGCTATGAAAATACTGTGAGATAGGGACTGATCGGATTTAATTATATGCAAAAGATTGGGCATCTTCTTTTGTAAGTAGCTAAGAACAATTAATAATATGATAGATGCGCCATAATTTTGAGACAGGTTGGCCGTGGAGCGAAGGAGCTTGGCGAGCTACGCGACTGAGTGACAAGGTCAAGATGGCCAAAATTAGCCGCATATATCATATTAAGATACTTTCAAAGCTACTGAGTTATTAGATCGTTTAATTTTTCTTAGCTACTTAACTCTCGTATATGTCTTTTTTTTTTCTTAATTTTGCCGAAAATTGACCTCTCTCTATATTTTATCTGAATTATGAAAGTTAAGATTTCCCCATTTATACTGTTTGCCATCTCTCTCCTGTCTGTTCTCTCTCTCTTATTTCCGGCTGTGACTTTCGCAGCTCCGGTCTCGAAAAATGGCGACACCGGTAAATTCACGGTTGTGATCGATGCCGGTCACGGCGGAAAGGACACCGGTGCCATTGACAATAATGTAAAAGAGAAGGATATAAATCTGGGCGTGGCTCTTAAACTTGCCGATCTCATCAGAAAGCGTCTGAAGGATGTGAAGGTGGTGATGACCCGGGATAATGACACATTCCTTACTCTTCAGGAGCGTGCTGACAAGGCCAATAAGTCAAAGGGCAATCTATTCATATCTATCCACACCAACTCTGTAGACAAGAGCAACAAAAACCGTACGACGGTGGCCGGTGTCTCTGTCTACGCTCTTGGTCTTCATAAGGATCAGAATAATATGAAGGTGGCCCAGCGTGAGAATGCCGTGATTGAGTTGGAGAGCAATTACGAGCAGAAGTATTCCGGCTTTGACCCTTCTAAAGATGAGTCATATATCATTTTTGAGATGGCTCAGAAGAAGAATCTCAGCCAGAGTATCAAATTTGCGAATGAGGCTCAAAAGCAGCTTGTCAGCGTTGCGGGGAGAAAAGATAGGGGTGTGCATCAAGCCGGATTCTGGGTGTTATGGGCCACATCGATGCCTGCTGTGCTCGTGGAGCTCGATTTTATCTGCAACCCCACTTCGGCTGCCTTTATCTCTTCCGAAAAGGGTCAGAAGGAGTTGGCTGAAGCACTCTTCAATGCGGTGAAGACTTATTCGGCTCCTTATACCCGGACAAGCTCGCGGAATACTTCCACTCGCACGTCCTCCCCTTATTTCGCTCCTCTTCCGGATGAGAACGAGCAACTCGCTTCTACCGATATCCGTTCGATTCTCGAAGCTGACGATGATCCTGTGGAGGTAGATGCCGCCTCTGAGTCTGTCACTGTGGCTGCCGTCGCCCGTCGTCGCTCCGTACCCGCCCATTCATCTCCCTCTTATTCCTCTTCATCATCTTATTCTTCCACTTCGATGCCTGCCTCCTCCTCATATTCTTCTTCCGCACGGGCAGGATCTCGCAAACGTCGCTCTGCATCGTCCCGTGCCAAGTCTGTAGCGCGTAATCTGGAGACGTCATCTATCCGTCTGTCAACTGAGCGTGACGATGCTGAGGCTTTGACTGCGGCTACAATGGTTTCCGAGAAGACTGAAGTTGTGAATGATGCTTCCGGAAAGAAGGATAAAAAAGGAAAAAAGGATAATAAGAAAAGTAAGACCGATGAAAAGGTGAGAAAATCTTTTAAAAAGGTTTATACAAATCCCAACCCTTCGCGTGCCGCTGCCCGACGTTCCACTCACTCCACTGCCGCTGAAAAGTCAGCCTCGATGCGCACTGTATATAAAATTCAGCTCCTTGCCTCCGAAGAACGACTTAAGGATAATGCCAGTTGCTTTTGCGGTCTCACTCCCATCTCCACCTTCCGTGAAAACAATCTCTATAAATACACTTATGGCGAGTCGGAAAATAAAAGCGAGATGGAGGCTCTCCTGAAGGAGGTCAAATCGCTTATCCCGGGCGCGAAAGTTATCAAAGTCACTAAGTTAGATCAGAATTCCAAGGGCTGATCATTGTGTGAAGTTAGAACATATAAGTAGCTAAGAAAAATTAATAATATGATAGATGCGCGATAATTTTGAGTCAGGTTGGCCGCGGAGCGAAGGAGCTTGGCGAGCTAAGCGACTGAGTGACAAGGTCAATATGGCCAAAATTAGCCTCATATATCATATTAAGATACTTTCAAAGCTACTGAGTTATTATATCGTTTAATTTTTTTTAGCTACTTAGACTCTATTAACATATTTCATTATCTTCTCCACCATGAAAAATATTTTCAAGAAGGAATTCATCATCGGACTTTCAGTTATAGTGGCTATCGCCATACTATTTTTCGGTATCGAATATCTTAAGGGTGTCAATCTCTTTAAACCGGCCAATTTTTATTATGCGTCATACGAGAATGTAGCCGGTCTGGAAGTGTCGGCTCCCATCACTGTCGACGGCTTTAAGGTCGGTCAGGTAAGGGAGATTAATTTTAATTATGAAAAACCCGGAAAGATTCAGGTGCTTCTCGCCCTCGATAAGAATCTGCGTCTCCCGGAGAATTCTGTCGCCTCAATTTCGAGCACTCTCATGAGCGGCTCCTATATAGAAATTAAATTAGGCGATGCCAAGAAAATGTTGGAAGTCGGCAGCGAACTTTCCACGGCTGCGCAGTCTGATTTAATGGCGAGCCTCTCGAATGATATTATGCCGACCGTCAATACAATACTCCCTCGGATTGACTCACTGCTTCTCAACTTGAATCTCCTTGTGTCAGACCCGGCCTTGACGGCCTCTATCCGTCGCCTCGACGGCATCACGGATAATGTGCTTCTTATGACGGGTGGTCTTAACAAGTCGCTCAACTCTCAGGTGCCCTATATCCTCGGCAGAACAGGCAAGGTGGCTGGAAATCTTGATTCCATCACTTGCAATCTCATGCAGCTTTCAGCCGACCTGAAGGCTCTCCCTTTGCAGGGCACTATGGATAATGTAAACCGGATCACTGAGAATCTCACTGACTTCTCTGCTCGCCTCAACAATAGTAATTCCACGTTGGGCAAGCTGACGGAAGACCCCGAACTGTATAACCGTCTTAACAGAGTGGCCGCAGATGTTGACTCTCTCATTGTGGATATTAAGAAAAATCCCAAGCGATACATATCAATCAAACTTCTATAAAATCAGTGGTTGTAGGTGCAGCAATCAAAGTGTAGAAAGATTCTGCAAATATATGATGATAAGAGGTGTGTCAAATTATTCATTTTGACACACCTCTCTTTTTTTTAACATTATTGAAAATGAACTTTTAACAAAACTATCATGAACCTATCCTCAGACGTATTGTTCTATTAGTGTAAGGATAAATCCACTAAATAAGACACCATGATAACGGATAAGGTAATCAAAGAAATTTACAAGAATTTCAGTCGGCCGGCGAAGAATCCTGACGACCTGAATCTTGCGACTCATCTCGCGGCTTTGGAGAAGCATCATAATCTACGCCGTGATGGTATTGAAATTCTTGTCGATGATCTGGAGGAGTTTGACCCCTTCCACAGATTCCTTGTCCGCAATCTTTGTGCTGTTCTGGATTTCAATCATTGGATTGCATTCGTATTTCCTACCCACATCCTTTTCTTTAGCAAGAAAGATAAACAGATGCAGGTGCATATAAAGCCCGAGAGTAAGAAGCGTCCGAGCATATTCGACCGTATCTTCGGATAAGACTTTTTCGCTCTTTTTCGGCACAGCTATTAAAACCTTATTCTAATCAATATACCCTTACTTTTATTCCTAAAAAAGTTAACGCCGGCGTTGGTTGTCTCCAGCGTCGGCGTTAACACTTTTCTTTTCGAGGTTATTTACATTTTCAGTTCTGCAAATCAGGTGCGATTCTGCTTGACATGTAGGCGAAGATAGCTGTCAGTAGTGCTAACATGATGAATACGTTGGCTGTAGAGTGAAGGATATTTCCCAGGCCTACAAGTGGTGACACAACCGCTCCAACTATATATCCAGAGATACCGAGCACAGAAGATGCCTCGCCGGCTTGCTTTCTCCCTTCGTTCATTGCAAGGGTGTTGGTGGTGGAGAAGATTAGTCCGAGACCGAAGAGTATTACAATAGCTGAAACCTCAAATAGCAGCAGACTGCTGACGGAATATAATATGATAGCTTCGGCCGCTACGCCGGTCATAAGGATTATGCATCCTATACTGGCCGCTTTCTTCAGGGGATGAAATTTGAGAGCTACCATCGAACCGGCTGCTACAAAGAGAGCATTGAATCCTATTATCAATCCGTAGGTCGTCTGTGAGAGGCCGTAATTGGTCTGAAGTATAAAAGGTGTCGCTGAAATATACGCAAAGAGCATTCCCAAAGCCAGACCTTTGAAGGCCACATGTGTCATGAATCTTCGGTTGGAGAGCAATCTGAGGTAGCCCTCCAATGATTTACTCCACTTTCCGGTCACTCTTGCCGATGGTGGCAAAGACTCTTTCATGTGTCCCGACAGGAGCAATATGGATATCGCGAAGATAGTGAGGAGTACGAATACACCTTTCCAACCGAAATGATCTGCAGTCACACCTCCTATCACCGGTGCCGACGCAGGTGCGATACCGTTGATGCCCCCGATAAGTGCCATTAGTTTTGCCAGATTCCTACCGCTATATATATCGGCAGGGATCGTACGAGCCAGAAAATATCCTCCCGATGCTCCCACGCCCTGAAAGAATCGGCAGGTGTTGAAGAAATGGATGGTAGGGGAGAATACGCTCACGATTGCAGCGATGATAAAGAGTAATAAAGACCAGAATAACACAAGTTTGCGTCCATAACGATCGCTCACCGGACCAAGGATAAGCTGGCCGGTGGCGAGGCCTACCATACCCATTGTCAGTCCCATTTGAGCCAGTGGCACCTGACAACCGAAAAATCTGCACATGGCTGGCAGCGACGGCGTATACATATCATTCACAAATGATCCGAGTGCGCTGATAAGCACCAGATAAGTCACAAGAAAAAGATAATAATGCTTATCCGAGGCTAATGCTTCTGTCATGGCCGACTTATGCGCATATTGATCGACAGATTCAGATGCGGAATGAGAATTTTGAGTGGCAGAAGAGCCGGGAGAAGTGTGTGAATTATGAGTACCGGAAGAGTCAGGAGAATTTGGTGGAGAAGTGATAGGTGTGTTTTGTGATTCCATAGTATGGTATTTTCAATTAATCAAATTACACAGGTTTATTTAGCCTGGGGGCATGGCTCGGCATGATAAACCTAATCAGCAGCCTGAATAGGCTGATTATTCTGTGTGGTGCTTTCTTTTTTAACGAAATTGGGATTGAATCGGTTCGGGATTGAGAGCGTTGTGGTGAAAGACCTCCTGAGGTGGGAGAGTGGTCTCAAAAAAAGTTCTTCCCATCAGGATTGATCAATCCTGATGGGAAGAGAATAATAGAAGTTTAAATAGACTTGCAGCTGTTTGATATAGTTTATTAGCTCTCTTATATAACTTGCAGCTCTCTTACAGCTGGTCCTCGGCTATATTTTCAAGGTCGTCAAGATCGCCTTCGTTATATCCGTCGCCAAAGTCTTCGTCAAATATTCCTAACTCGGACGCATTATTCATGGCGGCGTCAATTGTCTTGTCAAACTCGTCGAGATCTATGCTCTGGCGCGGTGCCGTGCCGCTGCTGAATGTGCATTTGGCTTCGGCAAGATGCTCGCCCGGACGAGTGTCCTTAAGCTCCATGAAGAAGCATCGGTCTGTCAGATAGTCGAACACAAACTCCAGTCTTTGCCCTTCATCCTCAATGAGGTCGCCTATGACGGTGTCCTTCATCAAGTAGCAATCCATGTCGGAAGAGGTGCCCATATCCTCGAGCGTTATCTCCTGTTGCCGACTCCAGTCGCTCTCACAGAGGAAGAAAGAATCCATATTCTCCTCGCTGTAGCCTACGCTCTTCAATATCGCAGTGCGGAGGTCAAGGAAGGTGGCGTCAGAGTCTATCTCGAATGTGCGGCGGAAATTGTCAGCCTCATCGCTGACCATCTTAAAAACATATATCATATCAAAATATTCTTGAAGGGAGTTTGCATTTTCCGGCTTGGGGGATAGCTTCTCCCGACCGGTAAGATTATTTTATGATATCATAACGTTTGAACACCTTTTCTATTGCCTCCAGCGAGCGGGTCACCTGTTCTTTGGTGTGTGTGGCCATAAGAGAATAGCGTATGAGGGTGTCGTGAGGTGCAACGGCCGGAGTCACGACCGGATTGACAAACACTCCCTCATCAAGCAGGTCTTTAGTGACGTGGAAGGTTTTGTAATCGTCTCTGATGAAGAGAGGGATAATCGGAGTGGACGTATGTCCGATCTCGCACCCCATAGCCCTGAAGTTCTCAAGNGCATAGTGAGTGATTTCCCAGAGATGCTCCTGGCGTTCCGGCTCGGCGAGTATGATGTCGAGGGCTGCATTGGCGGCTGCTGTGGCGGCCGGAGTTATGCTGGCGGTGAAGATATANGAGCGGGAATGATGACGCAGGAAGTTGGTGATCACTTTNTCGGTGGCGATAAAGCCTCCGATTGATGCNAACGANTTGCTGAAAGTGCCCATGATGAGATCCACATCATCNGTCACACCGAAATGATTTGCCGTGCCGCGTCCGCCCTCTCCGAAGACGCCGAGGCCATGAGCCTCATCCACCATCACGGAGGCATTATATTGTTTTGCAAGGCGCACAATTTCCGGGAGATTGGCCACATCGCCCTCCATGGAGAATACGCCGTCGGTGACTATCAGCTTCACTTTGTCCGGATCGCATTTCTTCAACTGTGTCTCAAGCGACGCCATATCATTGTGGCGATACTTCAGATAATTGGAGAAGGAAAGTCGGCGCCCTTCGATTATCGATGCATGATCCTGTTCGTCAAGGATAATGTAGTCTTCGCGTCCGGTGAGCGCGGATACAACNCCGAGGTTAACTCCGAATCCGGTGCTGTAGATCATGGCGTCTTCCTTTCCTACATACTCTGCCAGNCGCGCCTCAAGCTGCTTATGGATGTCAAGGGTGCCGTTCAGGAANGGTGAACCNGCCATNCCGGTGCCGTATTTGCGCGTAGCTTCCACGGCTGCCTCTATCACTTTCGGGTGGTTGGTGAGTCCCATATAACTGTTTGACCCGAACATCAACACCTTTTTCCCTTCCATCATCACCTCTGTGTTCTGCTCGCTTGAGATCGGTCGGAAATAAGGATAGATGCCGGCAGCTTTTGCTTTCTGGGGAGCATCGTACTGAGAAAGTTTCTCTTGTAATGGCTTCATATCTTTCAAGTGTGTTTGCTTGCCGACTCTGTCAAGTTGCTCTCCCCAACATATTGGGCTGGAAACCTCTCATTTTATACATTAATAAAATAATATGTAAGCTTCCGTTCAGCCTGCCCATCTTCCTCTTCAATTTTGGAGTCTGCTACAGGGTCAAGACAGAATCAGGCTGCAAATTTAACTATTTTTTTGAATTTACCAGTCTTTTTTTCTTTTTTTTTGGTTTCCATTCATTCCCTTCTTCCTATATTTTCATCCCTCTTTATCTCTTCCCTCTCTTTATTCTTATCTCGGTTCTCTCTCCTTCCGGTTTCTGTCATGGGGGATTCGTTTCGACCGGAAATGACAGTCGTGTCAGCGGTGTGTCATTCTTTTGTCACCACTGCCTGACTCTGGCTCGGATTCTGTTTCCTATTGATGTATCGCCTGTTTTTCAGCAGTATATGATTCGAGAATAAAAAAGAAATCGCTTGACCGAAACTTTTCGCACGCTATTTGTTTAAATAGTGTACGAAGGCTGATACCACAGGCCTCGTACAAAAGAATAATAGAAATTATTAACTAAAAAAATTATACAAGTCATGAGCAAAATCATTGGTATTGACTTAGGTACCACAAACTCCTGCGTAGCAGTTCTTGAAGGTGGTAACCCTGTAGTGATTCCCAACAACGAGGGTCGTAACACGACTCCTTCTATCGTAGCCTTCGTCGACGACGGCGAGCGTAAGGTGGGTGATCCCGCAAAGCGTCAGGCTATTACCAACCCTACACGCACAATCTATTCTATCAAGCGCTTCATGGGTGAGAAGTGCAACGAAGTTGAAGATGAGATCAAGCGTGTTCCTTATAAGGTAGTTTGTCAGAACGATCTCCCGAAGGTGGATATCGACGGTCGCGACTACACTCCGCAAGAGATCTCGGCTATGATTCTCCAGAAGATGAAGAAGACTGCCGAAGATTATCTCGGTGAGACTGTCTCTGAAGCTGTCATCACAGTGCCTGCTTACTTTAATGACTCTCAGCGTCAGGCCACTAAGGAGGCCGGCGAGATCGCAGGTCTGAAAGTTCGTCGTATTGTCAACGAGCCTACTGCGGCAGCTCTTGCTTATGGTCTTGAGCGCAGCGATAAGGAACAGAAGATCGCCGTATTCGACCTNGGTGGCGGTACGTTTGATATCTCTATCCTCGAGCTTGGCGATGGTGTCTTCGAGGTGAAGTCGACTAACGGTGATACCCATCTTGGTGGTGATGACTTCGACCACGTGATTATCGACTGGCTCGCCGATGAGTTCCAGAAGAAGGAGGGTGTCGACCTCCGTCAGGATCCTATGGCCATGCAGCGTCTCAAGGAGGCTGCCGAAAAGGCCAAGATTGAGCTTTCAAGCTCTCCCGAGACTGAAATCAACCTTCCTTATATCACAGCTACTGCTTCCGGNCCGAAGCACCTTGTAGAGAAGCTGTCCCGCTCTAAGTTCGAGCAGCTTTCTGCAGCTCTTATTGACGCTGTGGTTGCTCCTTGCGAGAAGGCTCTTAAGGATGCCGGCATCGCCGCTTCCGCTATTGATGAAGTGATTCTCGTGGGTGGTTCCACTCGTATCCCGGCTATTCAGGCCAAGGTAAAAGAGATCTTTGGTAAAGAACCCAACAAGGGTGTGAACCCCGATGAAGTAGTGGCTGTAGGTGCCGCTATCCAGGGTGGTATCCTCAGCGGTGACTCCAAGGTGAAGGATGTGCTTCTTCTTGACGTTGTGCCTCTGTCGATCGGTATCGAGACTCTCGGTGGCGTATTCACCAAGATGATCGAGGCCAACACCACAATCCCGGCACGTAAGAGCGAGACTTTCTCTACTGCCGCCGACAACCAGCCTGAGGTGACCGTACGTGTCCTTCAGGGCGAGCGTCCGATGGCAGCCGATAATAAACTCCTNGGTGAGTTCAACCTCTCCGGCATNGCGCCCGCACCGCGTGGTGTGCCGCAGATCGAAGTTACATTCGAGGTGGACGCTAACGGTATTCTGAATGTATCCGCCAAGGATAANGCCACAGGCAAGGAGCAGTCTATCCGTATTGAGGCTTCCAGCGGTCTTAGCGAGGAAGAGATCAAGCGTATGCGCGACGAGGCTAAGGCCAACGAGAAAGCTGATAAGGAGGCTAAGGAACGTGCTGAGAAACTCAACCGCGCCGACAGCGTTATCTTCCAGACCGAGCGTCAGCTTCAGGAACTCGGTGATAAGATTCCGGCCGACAAGAAAGCCGCTATCGAATCTGCACTTGATCGCCTGAAAGAGGTTCACAAGAATAAGCTCTATGAAGACATCGACATGGCAGAAAAGGCTGTGACAGATGCACTTCAGGCAGCCGCTCAGGACATTGCCAACGCACAGGCTGCAGGTCAGGCCGGTCCCGCNCAGGGTNCCGCCCAGCCGGGTCCTTCAAGCGACGGCGGCACTGAAGACGTAGAGTTCGAGGAAGTGAAGTAATACACAANCAATCCGAAAAAATAAGGTGTAGCNCAACGAGCTACACCTTATTTTTTTCAAATCCCTCCATATCTGCAATGNGACATCCGCGAGCCACGGCATAAATAAAAAGCTTATGAATAGCCCCCNCCGGCGTCATATCATATTAGCAGAGANCCTCCTTGTACGGACATGGCGTGCCATGTCTGCAATGAGACATCCGCGAGCCGCGTCATAAAGAAAAAGCTTATGAATTGCCTCCTCCGGCGTCATATCACATGAGCAGANATGCCACGCCATAATCCGAGATGTCGAAAAAATAACAGGCTCCAAGAACGTGAAAACTCTTGACTCCTGTAGAAAGGCCCTTGAATCATACTCCCGGAAGAACAGTGATCTCGGCTATACATTGGAAGAGTTCTATGTGATCAATATCTAAGCATTATCTCTGAAGGATACTCGGTTTCGGCTGGGTATCTTTCTTTTTTCGGATGTGATATGTTAAAAAGCACCCAAATCCTTAATCATGAGAGAAAATATAACCCGACAAGGAGCTGATAATCCAATAATTTTTGCTAACTTTACAACGACATTCTGCATCATAAGAAAATGTAGGTGTCACAAGATAGGCATAAATTGCTGATTCCTACCAATCGAAAACGCCAAAATCAGAAGAAGAGGATGATGCAATCTAAAGCTCCTTGTCTTTTCCCGAAAGATAAGAGCAGGTGCTGTACATATAGTATAGCACTTTTGTTCCTTTTATTTTTTCGGAGAGAGCTTGGAGTGACCGTTCCGGATTCTGAATAAACCCAGATACGAGACGGCGCAGGTTGTATTTTCTCTCGCTACGCTCCTTCTAAGGGCGATTGGCGTTGCCTGATTGGTGGGTGTAAGTGATGAAGTCGCTTGCGCCTTTCTTGTTTTATGGAGGTTAAACCAATCTAACAAAATGCTGAGTTGGGCGGCTTGTAGGCGAACTGAAAGAAAGTAATGAGTACACTATGTAATCCTGATACCGGCCTTCAAATAGGTCATCAAATGGGAATCACGAATAACTTTTCAATGAAAGTTGAAGATGTTTTTCAAGTACCTGGTTTTGGATTAATAGCTGTTGGAAGAGTTCTTACAGGAAGTTTAGACCTCAGCAATGATGACACTNTGATACTTTGCAATCATAACCGTCATATTCAAAGCCATGTTAAGAAAATTGAGATGTTTAGGAAACTGTTTCCTTACTGTGAATGGGGTGATAATGTCGGCTTAATACTTCGGACTGACGATGAGTATTATGTTCATCCCGGTACACTAATCTGTTCCATTCCACAACGCCATCAACTTGAACAATGGAATGAAGAGGATAAAACCCAATATGAAAATGAAAAGAGTGAAAAACAAGTCTCTGTAGCTTCTGTCATTGACTCTTTAATCTGTTACTCCTCTTCCCGATCTTCTGATGGTATGTCATCGAATGAGGGAACATACCTTGAAGAATATCGTCAATGCCTCTCTGATGGTGAAATTTCCCCTGCCGAGATTCGCCTTCTAAAGAAACTTGCCATTAGCCTTGGCATATCTGAAGCAAGGGTAAGAGAATTGGAAGCTTCTTGTAAGGAGGTTAAATTAACAGAAGCAGAGAAGCAGTATCTTGAGGAATATAAGGCCTGTCTTGAAGATGGACCGGAAATTTCTGCTTCAACTCGCCGATTGTTGAACAGATTATCTTCTTCCCTCAATTTGACCGATAATCAAGTCTCACGTCTGGAAAAAATGTAAAAATATCATACATTCAATAATATTCCTCTTTTTAGAATAAGTAGCTAAGAAAAATTAATAATATGATAGATGTACGATAATTTCGAGTCAGGTTGGCCGCGGAGCGAAGGAGCTTAGCGAGCTAAGCGACTGAGTGACAAGGTCAAGATGACCAAAATTAGCCGCATATATCATATTAAGATACTTTCAAAGCTACTGAATTATTATATCTTTTAATTTTTCTTAGCTACTTAACATCTTGCAAGTATTTCACTGGCAAAGTAAGTGAACAAATGGGTAGCTTCCAATATGACATCCTTATGCTCAGACTCTTCAGATAATATCGAATCCTTATATTTGACAAAGACTTCATTAGTCTCTTACGAAGTTACCCGTCCTGATAATACTGTGGCATTTACCTTCTTTTGGCTACAGTAGGTAGCTGCTTCCATCTTAAGGGTTTAAGCTGACCGGTTGCCTATAAGTGTAAAATTATTGTTAACTTTGTAGACCGCTTCTTATAATGAACATGGAGGCTTGTATATGATTAAAGCATTGATTGTCATAGGAACCCGTCCCGAAGCTATAAAGATGGCACCCGTTGTGAAGGAACTTCAGCGATATGCTGAGGAATTCAACTGCGTTGTGTGTTCCACCGGACAGCATCGGCGGATTCTCAATCAGGTTCTCTCTATGTTTGGAATTGTGCCTGACCATGACCTGGATATCATGCGGCCCGGACAGGATCTTTATGACATATCGTCCGGTGTGTTGCTTGGTCTGCGGCAGGTGCTTGCTGAGGAGAGACCGGATTATGTGCTTGTCCACGGTGACACCACCACTTCCGTTGCAGCGGCGATGGCGGCATATTTCGCCCGTGTGCCGGTGATACATGTGGAAGCCGGCCTGCGAACGTATGACCCTCTCTCGCCTTGGCCGGAAGAAATCAATCGTCAGATTATATCCCGTATCGCAACCCACCATTTTGCTCCTACTCAAACCGCCTGTGAAAATCTTATTAAGGAAAATGTCGATGCGTCCATAGTGACTGTGACCGGCAATACAGGGATAGACGCGCTTCGATGGATATGCGATAGTGTAGGTGGAAATACTGTCCGGCAAGCTTACTTCGCCGACATGATTCGAAATGCAGGCTACGATTTAGACCGTATTTCCGCCGGACGGCGTCTTATTCTTGTCACCGGTCATCGGCGTGAGAATTTCGGGTCCGGCTTAAGAAGCGTTTGCCGGGCGTTGAAGAGGATAGCCTCCCATTATTCTGATGTTGATATTCTTTATCCGATGCATCCTAATCCGAATGTCCGGCAGGCTATTGCCGATGAGTTCGGAGATAATTCAGTCTTGGACGGTCTGTCCGTATTCTTTATCGAGCCTCTTGAATACCCTGCTTTCATCCTGGCGATGTACCGTGCATCAATAGTCATCACCGACAGCGGGGGAATACAGGAGGAAGCACCGGCCTTGGGAAAACCTGTTCTTGTCACCCGGGAAACTACGGAACGCACTGAGGCGGTCTCCGCCGGCACCGTACGGCTTGTCGGCACCGATTGTGATAGAATTGTATCCGCTGCAAGACGTCTGCTTGATGATTCTGAGGAATATGCATCGATGGCATCGGCCGTAAATCCGTATGGTGACGGAGAGGCTGCCTCACGTATTGTGGAGACCTTGAGGAAGATAAGTCAGTAGTTCTTGAAATTGAAACGATATATTTATGCCCCTTAACTCTCTTTAACAGCTGCTTATGGTGGAAATGAAAGTATGTATCATAGGGCTCGGATATATAGGGCTGCCCACCGCTATCATTGTTGCCGATCATGGTGTGGAGGTGGTAGGAGTCGATGTGAACCCGGCAGTGGTAAAGCTAACCAATGAAGGGCGACTTCATATCCGCGAATCCAATCTGGAGGAAATTCTTCATCGTGTGTTGGAGACAGGCAGGTTGCGTGCATCGCAAAGTCTGGAGTGTGCGGATGTTTTTATTGTAGTTGTTCCCACTCCATTGACGGATGAAGGGCTTCCTGACACCGATATGGTGAGGAAAGCCGTCATTAGACTTGTTCCTCTACTCAAAGAAGGTAATCTGGTTATCATCGAGTCCACCGTGCCTGTCGGAACTACTGAGAAGATGGTGCAACTTGCCTACAGCCTTCGTCCGGAATTGAAAGGAAAGATACATGTAGCCTATTGTCCGGAGCGTGTGCTTCCGGGCAACATCGTTACGGAGCTGATCGGAAATGACAGGATCATAGGCGGAATGGACAAAGAGTCTGTTGCCAAAGCGAATGAGTTTTATTCGTTATTTGTGAAGGGCGATCTGCTTGCAACCGATTTGCGGACAGCCGAAATGTGCAAGCTTACGGAGAACGCGAGCCGTGACGTACAGATAGCGTTTGCCAATGAGCTTTCAATTATATGTGAAAAGGCCGGGATCAATGTGCGTGAACTTATTCGTCTGGCCAACCGTCACCCGCGTGTCAATATACTTCAACCCGGATGTGGCGTGGGTGGACATTGCATAGCGGTTGATCCGTATTTCCTCACTTCGGCGTTCCCGAAGGAAACCGCGCTTATTGCTCAGGCCAGAGCCACCAATAACTATAAAGCTGCCTGGTGTACTGAAAAAATCTGGCAAGCGATAAGTGAATTCAGTGTCATCAAAGGGCGTGTCCCTACAGTGGCTTTGCTGGGGCTTTCTTTCAAGCCGGATATCGATGATCTTCGCGAGTCGCCGGCCATGAAGATAGTTTCGGAGATAGTGAGCTGCGGTGATGCCGAATTCCTCATATCCGAACCAAATCTCTCCTCTAACTCACTTTTCAACTTAATTCCTTATGATGAAGCTTATGCACGGGCTGACATTGTTGTCTTTCTTGTGAATCATAAAGAATTTCGCCAGTTACCCAATGATGACGACAAAAGATTTCTTGATTTCTGTGGCGTGACGGATTCTTAGAATTTCAATGATTCGGTAATTTTTACCGAATCATTGTGTATATATGAAAGGCAACGGATCTTTGGAATCCCAGATCTGGTCAGACTGTCTGCGGAAGTCAGACCACGAGGTTCTTTCCGTTTGAGGTCGAAAGTCAGTAAAAGTTTCCTGTGAGGATAGCGGGAGGCATATCCGAAATCGGATTTCCGGGAGTTGTATGTAGTGACCTCATGGCCAAGTTCCCGTAAAGACTTTGCCATGATGAGCACCTGCCGCGAGCTTCCGTCGATAAGAAGTATTTTATGCTTCCGATTGATCATAAAGATTCCGACGCTTACTCGTCGTTGAAGTCTTCCTGCATGACGTATGAGTTGCGCAGTAGATTGATGAGCATGACCATGCCGTGGTTGGTGGCACTCTCTATCACTTCGTTGCGTGTCCCCTGAAAATGAAGACATTCGCAGACTATCTTCTCGTTGTATTTCACAGAGATCCACACTGTGCCGACAGGCTTGAGCTTCGTGCCTCCGTCGGGTCCGGCGATGCCGGTAGTCGATATTGCGCAATCGGAGCGCATAAGTTTTGACACTCCCAGGGCCATCTGCTCCGCCACCTGGCGGCTGACGGCTCCGTAGCGGTCGATATCACGTCTTGACACCTTCAGCACTTCTGCCTTGACATCGTTGGCATAACTCACGACGCTTCCAAGGAAATAGGCGGATGAACCGGGTGCCTGTGTGATGCGATGGGCCAGATTTCCTCCGGTGCAGCTCTCGGCACATGCCACGGTCAACTCTCTCTCCCGGAGTAGTTCACCAAGCACACGTCCTATTGTCTTATCTTCAGTGCTGATTACCTCCTCGGAGAATATCCCCTTCAGTTCCTGCTGAAATTTATTCATCTTGAATCTCAGCAACTCGAGTCCGGAGTTAACTCCCGTCAGTGTTATCTTCGTCACAAGATTCGACGAATCTATCGTAATCTTGACGAATTCGGGCAGATGATCCTCGAAATGACGCATCACCTTCGACAGTTCCTGACGGGTATATCCGTAAATCACCACGTGGCGCGTCTCTTTGTAGTTGTTATTGTTCGTGTTTTGGGAATCCATGTATGTGATTCAAATTCGTTTTCTTCTTGTTTTAAGACCCGATTGTCTTGTTTAAGACCTCGCTGTTGTCTCTTTCACACCTTTAACTTTGTAAATGGCGGGAGGGAAAGATCGCAAAACTCATGATTGAGATATTTGAAATAGCCTGCGGCAGCCACCATGGCGGCATTGTCGGTGGTAAACGCACGGTCGGGAATCCATGCTTTAATCCCTCGCCGCTGACAAAACTCTTCTACGGCCGCTCTCACTCCGGAATTGGCTGACACTCCTCCTCCTATGGCAATCTCCTTGACGGGATATTCCTTCACGGCTTTGGCCAGTTTGTCTGTCAGGATGCTGATGATTGTGGCTTGAAGCGAGGCGGCAAGATCGGCTTTCCTTTTCTCTATGAAGTCGGGGTCTTGCTTGAGGCCGTCACGAAGGGTGTAGAGAAAGGAGGTTTTAAGGCCGCTGAATGAACAATCGAGCCCCTCGATATGAGGTTTGGCGAAAGCGAAGGCCTTGGGATCTCCTTCGGCTGCCAGACGGTCGATATGCGGACCTCCGGGATAGGGGAGACCCATCGACTTTGCACATTTGTCGAATGCCTCGCCGGCTGCGTCATCGATGGTGCGGCCTACTATCTCCATCTCATTGGGCGACTTCACAAACACTATCTGTGTGTTCCCTCCGGAGATAAGAAGACAAAGGAAGGGGAACGACGGCACAACCTGCTCCGCTTCTTTCTTGATAAATTGTGCGAGTACATGGGCATGAAGGTGGTTCACGTCAATCAACGGGATTTGTAACCCTACGGACATCCCTTTGGCAAATGACAGTCCGACGTGAAGCGAACCGGGTAGCCCGGGACCGCGGGTGCAAGCTATGGCCGTGATATCGGACGGGCTCACGCCTGCCTGCCGCAATGCTTCGCTGACTACCGGCACTATGTTCTGCTGGTGTGAACGGGAGGCAAGCTCAGGCACGACTCCCCCAAATGCCTCATGCACTTTCTGTGAGGCAAGGATATTGCTCCTTAGTATTCCGTCGGTGATGACGGCTGCCGACGTGTCGTCGCATGAGGATTCTATTCCGAGTATGGTGACGCTGCTCATTCTGTTTTAATCAAATAATGATTCGGGATTTTTCCGCTTGTTACAATATATTTTAGAAACGTGCTTTGGGGAACGCACTCTTGGCTAAGGTCTAATTCTGCAAATATAGTAAGAAAATCCGATATGCAGTCATCTTTAATTGATTTTTTAGCATTTTGTCCTTTATGAAGAAAAGCCGGAGGTAGAGGGAGGCAGGCTATAAATGACAAAGAGGCCGGTGAGTCATCTCACCGGCCTCTTTGTCATTTAGGGAAAATTTATCCTGAGAAGATTACTTTACGATAATCTTGGTTGTCTTGCCGTCAGCGATACGAATGTAGATACCCGGAGTCAGGTTCTCGGCATTTACCATGAGACCATTCATATTGTAGATGCCTTCTGCGCCCTGAAGTGCATCAGGTGTCACGATCTCAGCTCCTGTGACTACGTTGGCTGTATAGCCGATGACGCTGCGGATAAGATAGTAGCCCTGATTTGCCTGAATCGGGACTATGGCGACATACTTCTTGTTGTCGAATACGAGTTCATCGTTGCCATACTGCTTCTGAAGATCGGAAAGGTTGATCATTACTCTTGTGTCAGCATAGTGATCGGGATAGTCATAACCGATATTGTCATCTGAGACAACTGTGAAACGAACAGGTTCGGTACCCTCGTAAATATAGTTTGTCATATCGTCTGTAAGGGTAATCTTTTCATTTGAGAGGAATACAAAGAAGCCCATATCCTGATATGAGTCAACGAGAAGCGTCTTCACGGGAACCTCCTGACCGGCGGCGTTCACTGCAGGAACAGTATTGCGGATATAGGGGAGATCCTGCGAGTTTTGGCCGTTCATATAGAAGCAGTTGACATACTCGCTGTCAATCCAGCGTTCATAGAAACCACCCTTGTACTCGTAAGAGACATTGGTATTTTCGTTGATCATGACAGAATTGTATACTTGCACGCTGGAGTCCTGATTGTCAGCCATACCAAAAGTGGAGGGAGTGATCACATCCATCCACGCCTCGAATTTCTCGGGAGCGACCGTTACGGTCTCTTTCTCACTCGGTTCAAAGGGTGCTTCGCCTGTTGCCCATGCCTCAACGGTGATCTCCTCGGTCACGGGAATCTGTACGGAGTATTCGTCGGATACCTGTTCTTCTCCTCCATTGATTGTATAATGGATCTCTGTAGCATAGGAGGGGCGGTTGATCGAGAGTGAGCCTCCGGCTTTCAGCTTAGCGCCGTCCTTGTGGCTGAATGTGGGAGCATCAAGCACGGTGGAGATCACGTTGCTGTACATATCTGCGGTGGAACCCTTGCGGTATCCCTCTGCGGTGGCGTATGCCTCAATGAAGAAATTGGCTCCGAGAGGCACGTCCTCGGGGACAGTGAAGATTACAGGAGCGGATGCCTCCGTTTCCTCAGAGCGGTAGCTGTTGTCGCCATACCAACCGTATGTATAAGTCACCTTGGCTCCTTCGACTGCCACGCTGTTACCTTCGTCATCAGTGGTGTTAACGGCCATCTGGAGCTTGTCGCCTCTGAAAAGATAGCTGATATAGCTTTCTGTCGAGCCCACCTTGGTGATTGTAGGCTGCGGGGCCGGCGACATTGCAAGGGTAGCCTGCCATGTGCTGGTCTCGCTGTCTGTCCAGTCTGTCTTGGAGGCGTAAGCCTCTATACGTACGTTGTCGCCTGTTTTTCCGGGTACACGCACGTTCATGGATGACCATTCGTCATTCTGAACCCATGCCTCCGGCTGGTTGGCGGCGAGGACATCGTTCACATATACGGATGCGTTGATGGTGGCTCCGACTGTGGCGGTGCTGATGCTGACATTGGCGCCCGCTTCTACCGGATCCATCCAGCATTCAATCCGAGGCTGCTCTACCTGGGGCATAGGCTTGGTGTCGGTCCAGTTGATGGTGATGCTCTCGATGTTGTCTTGCGAACATGTCAGTATGAAATAATTACTGGGAACGTTCACGTTGATTTTTACAAGTCCTTGTGAATCAGGTCTTACAGAGAATTCGTCATATTTGAAATCGGCATCAAAACGGTNCTCCGCACTGAACTCTCCGTCGGAGGCGTACAGCTTGACATTGTCCAGCTCTTTGTTGAAGTAGGGCTTGATGACTATGCTCTCTATCCACTGGCTGTCATTGCCGCCGTGGATGTTGGAACTTAGGTCGTAGTTCCAGCAGAAGCGGAAGAATGTCTCGGTGACGGCCACATTCACTACCTCATAGGTCGTTCCGGACTTGCAGGTTACTGTGAAATCATTTCCGAAGGTGTACTCAGCATCATAGTCATCCTCCGAATTGCTTAACGTAGCATTCGGATTTGCTATGAGCAGCTCTTTGACATCTATGATATCGGCGGCCGAGGCCGAAAGCATGGTGGCTGCAAGAGCTACTGAAGTAATCAGTTTCTTCATAGGCACTGAATTTTTTTCGGCCCGGAATCCACGTAAGGCCGAATTGTTGTTTTACTTGAGGTTAAAAGGAGAAACAGGATTCCGGAGGGTTGCCTTTAGGCTGTCACTCGTTGGCTCCCATTCTTTGTTCACTGGTTTATCCGGATGCAAATATATGATTATTTTCTCATTCACGAAAATTTTTTTAGTAATTTTGCACTCCAATGTCAACAGCAAGAAACTTTTACAGGGTTGTCAGGAGCATTCTTTTTTCCGCTATCGGTCTGGTGGCGGCTCTTTATCTGTTTCTTTACGTAGCTCTCTCCATTCCTTTTGTGCAGCGTCATATCTCCCGCGTTGCTTCCGCCGAACTTTCGGCATATACAGGCGGCGATGTAAGAATTGGTGAGATTGTCATCTTCCCTTTCAATGAAGCAGTGGTGAAGGACCTGTCTGTAAGGGATCTTTCCGGCAGAGAGTGCCTCTCTGTTAAGAAGGTGGGGGCTGGCGTCGATATGACGCGTCTGCTATTTCGCGGAGAGATTGTGATCACCTACGCGGAGTTGATTGAGATGGATGCGGCTGTCAGACAGGCGTCGCCTGATTCTGCGCTGAATATTCAGTTTCTTATCGATGCTTTTGCTTCAAAGGATAAGGATAAGAAGCCTTCTCGCTTTGACCTCGCGCTTCACAGTATCGTGATCCGAAACTGCAGGGCAAGTTTCGACAAGGAGTGGATGCCGCGACGCTCTGACGGTCGGGTGGATTTCAATCATCTGTATATTCGCGATCTTAAAGCGGATGTCGATATTCCTCGCCTGAGTAATGATGATTATAATATCGATCTCCGACGTCTGTCGCTTGCCGGACCGGCAGGCTTTCAGATCAATACGTTGTCTCTAAAGGCTCATATCACCCCCAAATCCATATCGGTGAGGGATTTTATTCTCAAACTCCCGGGCACGGATATTCGTCCCTCTGATTTGTCGTTGTCGTTTCCTTCATTCGCTGAGATAGGCAATGTGCTGAAGGAGTCTGTGCTGAAGGTAGTGCTTATTGATTCAAAAATCACACCTTCTGACTTTGCATGCTTTGTGCCGGAGTTGGCGACTTATAATTTCCCGCTGGCTATTTCTGCGGATATCAGCGGCAATACCCGTATGGTGGATATTGACCGTCTGGCTTTAAGAACAAAGGATTCAAATTTATTCTCTCTCAATCTGTCGGGAGGGATTTTGGGTCTTGACAATCTTAAGGAAAGCGCACGTGTCGATGTGTCATCGCTGATTTTGAATGCCGATTCGGGNGGTGTGGGAGATCTTATCGCGAGCTCTGTTCATCTGCCGNATAAGGTGGTGGGGATATTGTCGGAGACGGGTGTCGTAAATCTGAAGTTTGAGGGAGGATATTCTGCTGAGGATAAGACGGCTGAGGGTGAACTGCACTTGGCTACGGCGTGTGGGGATGTCCGGCTTCTCGGATCGGTCGGCGGATTGGGCGGTAGTATAATGAACGTTGCCGGAGATATAGAAGTCTCTGACTTTGAATTGGGTAGTATTCTTGCCGACAGCGGATTGGGAAAGGTGTCGGTTGAGGTCTCTGCCAACGGAAGTGTGGGTAAGAACACGATAGAAGGGGAAGCATCGGCCAATATTACTTCGCTTGAGTATAGGAATATTTCTCTTTCTGACATTGTGGCTTCTGTGCGGAAAAGTGGGAGTGAGATCTCTCTTGCCTTATCGTCTGACGATAGTCAGGCACGATGCCGCCTTGATGCCGACGTTTCTCTTGCGGGAGAAAAATCATACTGGAGGGGTGAATTGGATGTGGAGAGATTCGTACCGTCTTATTTCGGTTTTCTGCCCAAATATTCCGGTTTTTCTTTCTCGGGACTTATTTCGGGAGATATGTCGGGAAATTCGCTTGACAATCTGAGCGGTTTTGTCAAGGGCCGCGATCTCTCTTTTTCCGGTGATTCCGACGGACTTTCCCTCTCTGCTTTTGATCTGAATATGGGGGGAGGAAATCCCGAGAATTGCGGAAGGTCGATTATTTTTTCTTCCGATTTTCTGGATGCATCGTTGGAGGGTGACTATTCGTTGCGATCGTTGCCCGGAGAGGTGCAGACGGTGCTCGCGGATGTCCTGCCGGCCTTCGTCAAGCGNCCTTCTCANGAGGTGGCCCTTGTGTCACGTGGTGATTTCCGGGTGAATATCCGCCCCTGCGACAGGTTACTGGGCTTCTTCAATCTTCCTTTCCGGGTGCTCGTGCCTTTCTCTATTTCGGGAGGCGTAGACATGCCGAAGATGAAGGCGAATGCCGATTTTGCCGTGCCTTATCTTCAGCAGGGGAAGGATAAACTGGTGAGGGATACNCNGTTCTCGCTTTCTCTTTCGGGAGAATCTGGCCGTGGCGGAGTGGCTATCCACACTCTTTATCCTTCCAAAAAGGGAGAGGCGGAACTTGATGTATTGCTCACAGCCTGTGAGGGNGCATTAGATCTTGATCTCGGTTGGAAGATAGAGAAGATGAATGGTTTTGAGGGTAATCTTTCTCTCTCGGCTGTNCCGGCGGCGGATTTCCTTCGTGACAGAAATTCGTTTGTCGTCAATGTCAATCCCACCTCTTTTTCTCTCAGCGGAGCGGATTGGAGGATAGGGGAGTCATCGCTGGCATATTGCGGAAAGAGTATTGAGATAGATAATTTCCGGGTGTGGCATGACAATCAGTTTATCAAGATAAATGGCCGGGCATCCTCTTCCTGTGAAGANATGGTGGAGGTATCGCTGGCGGATATTGACCTTGGTTTTATTTTCGATACTCTCAACATCAATTATGTCACGTTTGGCGGTATAGCCACAGGAGAACTGAGAGCCACGGGTGTCTTCAGTCCCGAACCGGTGGCTGCCACCCGCTCCCTCCATGTCAAGGATTTGAGTTATAATGAGTCGATCCTCGGCGACGGCGATTTGCAGGCGCGTTGGAATAATAAGGAGAAGGCTGTCGAGATCGGTGCTGACATTTCGGAGCGTGGCAAAAGAGTGGCTTTGCTTGATGGCGGAATATGGGTGGCGGCTGATTCTCTTAATTTCAGGATTGATGCTGACAAGGTGGATATCGGATTTCTGAAACCTTTCATGGCCGCTTTCACCTCCGATGTGGGTGGACGNGCATCCGGATGGGCTAACCTTTATGGCAATTTNCATGATATTGATCTGAAGGGCAGACTGTTTGCGGATTCAATCGGAATTAAGATCGATTATACTAATGTCTATTATCATGGCAGTGATTCTGTCAGGATAGATCCGGGACATATCGATATTCCGGGATTCCGTATCTATGATAGATATGGCAATTCCGGTGTGCTGTCGGGCACTCTTTCTCATCGTTATTTCCACGATCCTTCTTTTGAATTCAAGACAAGCGAGGCAAGAGATCTGCTTTGTTATGACACGAATCCGAGTATCAATCCTGTATGGTATGGTCGTATATTCGGCAATGGGGGTGGTGTGCTCCGCGGATGGCCGGGCGGGGTGAATATCGATGTGGATATGGCCACTGCTCCTGGCTCGGAGTTCACTTTTGTTCTCTCTGACGAGCAGGGGGTGGATGAATATGATTTCCTCTCTTTCTCCGATCGCCGCAAGGAGGCACAAATAAAGGAGGTGGTGGATACTGTTCCCGATTTCGTAAGGGAATTTCAGAAGAAGGTGGAACAGCAGCTTGACATCCCTTCGCTCTTTTCAATGAATCTTTTTGCCACTGTCACTCCGGATGCCACACTGACGATCGTTATGGATCCTAAGTCTGGCGATAAGATTGTAGCCCGTGGTTCAGGCCCCATGCAAGTGAAATATGATTCCGAAACGGATAATTTTGCGATGTACGGCCGATATACACTTGAGGAAGGAAAGTATAACTTTATTCTTCAGGATTTGATTTTGCGTGATTTCTCGATCAGGCCGGGCAGTTCTATTGCTTTCGACGGCAATCCTCTGAGGGCTAATCTGGATATTCTCGCCGCATATCGTGTGAATACGAGTCTGGCCGACCTTGATGAGAGCTTTGCTTATGATCCGGAACTCAATCGCACGAATGTGCCGGTGGATGCGATGCTGGCTATCACGGGCGAAATGGTGCAACCGGAGATATCGTTTGACATCGAACTNCCTACACTCACCTCGGATGTGGCCCGAAAGGTGAGAAGTATCGTCTCTACTGACGATATGATGAATCGTCAGGTGCTCTATCTGCTTGCCCTGAATCGATTCTATACTCCGGAATATATGGGCAATCGGAGTAATGGCGGCGAACTGGCTTCGGTGGCCTCCTCTACTCTTTCTTCCCAGTTTTCTCGCATTGTGGGTCAGCTAACTGACAAGGTGACACTCGCTCCCTCTTTCCGCTCGGATAAGGGTGACTTCTCTGACTTCGAGATGGATCTCGCGCTCTCTTCCCGTTTGCTTGACAACCGGCTTCTTCTGAATGGCAATTTCGGCTATCGCGACCGCTCTTCTTCCTCTACCACATTTATCGGCGATTTCGATATTGAATATCTGCTCAACCGAAGCGGCAACCTGCGGCTTAAGGCTTTCAATCATTTCAATGACCAGAACTATTATCTTAAGTCTTCGCTCACCACTCAAGGTATCGGCGTGGCATACCGTCGTGATTTCGACAATATCTTAGGATTCTTCCGTCGTCGCCGTCGTCCGACGTCTTTGAATCCCGGAGTTGTCTCCCCCCTTGATACTGTCCGCGCCGGAGATGTCCCCCGGGACAATGACGCTCAGGCAGATTCTGTTACGTCCGCTCAAGAGCAGAATACTCGGTAAATGGAAAGGAAATAATCGTTAAGGCGACAGAGATATAAAGATAATGATAGATTTGGATATATGGGGGAACATAAGAAGGAATGTTGGATTATTGAATTTCAATAAATTTTATTTGCAATTCCGAATCTTTTCATTAATTTTGCGTCTGAAATATCCTTGATAACCCAAAGAAGTGGTGAGCTTCTTTGTCTCAGACAATGAAAAGAATCTCTATAAATATTCTCTGCATACTTATAATCGGTATTCTGTCTATCTCGGTGCTGCTTCCCGGATATTATCTGGGGTCGAGTTTCGCCGAGGGAATGCGTATGGGCTATCGCATGGCGGATTCTCGAGAGAATGCCGATGTCAACATTAATCCGGTGGAAGTGTATTTCGAGCCTTCTTCCGAATTGATAGTCTTCCCGAAGGATACCATCACTTTTGACGACGGACGGCGCGTGCCGGTGATCGTGAAGCAGGCCACTATCCTGGAAGAGGACAGAGATGTCTCTGCGATGCCTGCATGGGTGTCGGGGATATGCACGCTCCTCTCTTTGGTGTGTCTCGTGCTTCTTATTGTGGAGTTCGTGAAGTTTATCATCAATATCAACAGAGGACAGATATTTGTTGATGCAAATGTCAGGCGCCTGCGACGTTTCGGACTTTATCTGCTCTGCATCGCTTTCCTCGGAATAGTGAGCGGCCTGGCACAGGAATCTCTCGTCAACTCTCTCGAACTGACCCTCGATGGCTACCGCGTGTCGGCTTATTGGTCTTTGCCTTTCAGTAATATACTTATCGGTCTGCTCGCGCTGCTCATCGCGCAGGTGTGGAGCAGGGGCATAATGCTTGAGGAGGAACTCAGGCTGACTGTGTAATAATCTGATGTCATAACCTTCTGATAGTCTACGCCCCATGCCAATAGTAGTAAATCTGGATGTGATGATGGCCAAACGCAAGATCTCTCTCAGCGACCTTGCGGAGAAGATGGATATTACGCCCTCTAATCTCTCGATCCTGAAGACGGGGAAGGCAAAAGCCATAAGATTCTCTACCCTGATGAGTATCTGTCATCATCTCGATTGTCAGCCGGGAGATATTCTGGAATATCGTCCTGACCCTGACGATTTCAATAAGAAATGAATTTTTAACACCATAAATTAGTTTTTCAATCAAATCATGAAACTGACAAAGAATCTTCTTATGCTTGCTCTCGCAGGTGGTATCGCCCTCTCTGCCGGTGCGGAGCATCTCAAGAGCCTCAATGCCGGCGGTCTGGATAAGACTACCGCTCCCGGCGAGGATTTCTATCTTCATGTCAACAAGGGTTGGATGGATGCTAATCCGCTCACTCCGGAGTATGCACGCTATGGCTCTTTCAATGTTCTTTCCGACTCAAGCCAGCACCGCCTCCAGCGCATCATCGATGGCCTCGCAGTCTCCAACCATCAGCCTGGCACGACTGCCTGGAAGGTAGCCACTCTCTATAAGAGCGGTATGGACTCAGTGCGTCGCAATCAGCTCGGTGCAGCTCCTATTCAGGCTGACCTCGCCAAGATCGAGAACACCNCTGCCGCAGATATGGAAGACCTCTTCTATTGGATGCACAAGTACTATGGTTCGCCTCTGATCTCCGCCGGCCCGATGAACGATATGCTCAATAGCCAGGAACTGGCTATGTATGTGGCCGGAGGCCCGCTTTCACTCGGCGACCGCGACTACTATCTGCTCAACGATAAGCGTAACAAGGAGATCCGCGATGCCTACTCAAAGATGATTGTAGGCCAGATGATGAATGCCGGCTACTCCAAGAAGGACGCTCAGCGTATCGCTAAAAATGTCATTAAGGTGGAGACTCTTATCGCTGACTCAACCTGGACAAAGGAGGAGTCGAGAAATATGCAGGCTCAGTACAATCCGATGACTATCGACCAGCTGCAGCAGGCTTGCCCGGAAATCAACTGGAAGAAGTTCTTCGACACTACTATGGGTATCAACCCTGAGAATGTCATTCTGACCACACCCAACACTATCGGACAGGGTGCGAAACTCTTCGGTTCTCTTTCCGACAGAGAGCTGAAGGACCTCTATCTCTGGGAATATGTGTCGGCTGCCGCTCCTTATCTGAGCGATAATTTCGCCGATACTTCCTTTGAGTTCAACAAGGTGATGAGCGGCGTGCAGCAGATGCGTCCGCGCTGGAAGCGTGTGCAGGGTGTTGTGGAAGGTAGCCTCGGCGAGGCTCTTGGCGAACTCTATGTCGCTGAGTATTTCCCCGAAAGCTCTAAGAAGTATATGGAGGGTCTNGTGGAGAATCTCCGCAATGCTCTGGCAAAGCATATCATGCATCTCCCCTGGATGAGCGATGACACTAAGGTGCAGGCTCTTGCCAAACTTAACGCTATCACTGTCAAGATCGGTTATCCCGATAAGTGGAAGGATTATTCCGCTATGGTCATCAGCCCCGAACTCTCTTATTGGGAGAATGTGCACAATGTGAATATGTGGGCAAATGATGAGTATCTCTCCAAGTGGGGTAAACCCGTTGACCGCACTGAGTGGGGCATGACTCCGCAGACCATTAATGCGTATTATAATCCCCTTAACAATGAGATCGTATTCCCGGCCGGTATTCTCCAGGCTCCCTTCTTCGATCCCGAAGCTTCTGATGCAGAAAACTATGGTGGCATCGGTGTCGTGATCGGCCACGAGCTCACTCACGGATTCGATGATCAGGGCTGCAACTTCGACAAGGACGGTAACATGATCAACTGGTGGACAGCCGAAGACAAAGAAAGCTTCGACAATCTCACAAAGGGTCTCGTAAATCAGTTCAGTGCAGTTGAGGTTCTTCCCGGTCTCAATGCTAATGGCGAGTACACACTCGGTGAGAACATCGCCGACCAGGGTGGTCTTCGTGTTGCCTACACCGCCTTCCTCGACTCTCAGAAGAAGAAGGGTGTTGACATCAATAGCCCTGAAGCAAANATCGACGGTTTCGATCCCCTTCAGGTATTCTACATGAACTTCGCCAACCTCTGGGCTCAGAATATCCGCGATGAGGAAATCCGTTCTCTCACAACCGGCGACGTTCACTCTCTCGGCAATCTGCGCGTAAACGTATCGCTTCGCAATATCGAACCTTTCTTCAAAGCCTTCAACATCACCGACGGCCAGAAGATGTGGCTCCCCGAGTCTGAGCGAGTGATCATCTGGTAATGTTTATTTCCCGACCAATACGGNTTCCAAAGAACCGACTCCAATAAAAAGAAGGAGGATGCNGCCGCATCCCCCTTCTTTTTATCTCCCTTATCCCCATTCCGAAATTCTTCAATCCCTCNCAAAGCTTTCACAGCTCTTATAGCTCTCATACTTTCGTAGTTGTCATAGAACCACTAAAACGAATTTCNATTANTTTCCAATNCTGTTATATGTTACTTANTATTAGTGTATTATGAAAACGATNCTAAATTTTGACATTCCTTGAATTACTCAAAATAGCGAAATTTTGCCTGTAAATTTGCCTATAAAATTGTTTTGAGTTATCATTGTACTCGAAATCAATTATCTTGACCTTTATACCTCTTAATTATTTCTCCAATGGCAACATTCAGATTTGAGCTCAACGGGCGTCCGACAAAGAACAATACCAATGAGGTCTACCTCCGTGTAACAGTTGGTGGAAAACGTAAACTTATAAAGACTCCGGTAGAACTTGCCCGTCCTTCGGACTTCAATGCAAAATGCAAGGGTGAAAATTGGGTGCGCGGTGGAGTGCGCGACTCAAAGATTCTCAACTCTCAACTTGCCGATATTCTTGCAAAGGCCAAGGACACATATAAGGAACTTGACAAGGAGGGTGAAGTTACGACTGTCGCACTTGCCAAAGAAATGAATACCGAAACTGTATCTCCTTCTTTCATGACTTTTGCCCGTGAGAGGGCACAGATAGTATATGACAACGACGGTTGGCGAAACTGGCGCAAGTATTGCGGCCTCATAAACAAACTTGATGCTTTCAGAAAGAAATGCCGGATGTCGGATATTACCGTTGCCGACCTTACTGTAGAGGTTCCAACAAGTATAACTCTTTACATACTTGTCTCCATCATATTTGCGAACCAAGTAATTGAAGTGATTCCTATCTATGAACTGGACTAATTGGGCAAAAACGTATCTATCTTTATTCATAATGGTCTGATTCAGACCGTAAAGATAAAATCAAATCCGTTGACTCCAAATTTCTTCACAACAAATTGGATTTCAATAATTTCAAAGTGCTCTTATGAATTTTTAGTGGACACTAATGATATATTTTTTAAAGAATTACTCCCGAATAAGCCCGTGACGGGTCCATTGGAGGTTAATTGTAGAGTTATGAATAATATATGACGATGACCAACAATTAGTTGTTGATTAACTGAATATCTCTACTTTACATGCCTCCACAGGAGCGGTGCTCTTCCAGTTTTCAAGATAACCCCAATTGCTTACTCTGTGGGTTAATGTTTCGTTAGATATAAAGATATAGCTCATTTATAGGCAACTCTTTGTGAATTGCACTGCAAATTTAAAAAAAGTTGAAATAGAGTTTCTTATCGGTATGTAAATTTCCATACTCTTACATCCGCCATTAAATAGATGTTGTTTACCACCAAAAATAAACTTTTATATTTAAAAAGGTCTTATTAATAGAAATAGAGACAAAAACTGGAAAAATATGAACTTCAAGCATTTATTTAGCGGCATTACCGTTGGGTTATGTCTTGTCACGGTAAGCATTCCGTTGGCTGGTTGCGCCCGGAAATCTGATAAACAATCAACGGAAAACACTGTGAGCAACGATTCACGCATGAAGCGTGGTGGTGGACGCCCCGGAGGTCC